>NZ_NFHA01000050.1:0-11350 GCF_002159225.1 Flavonifractor sp. An91
TTGCCGGGAGCCTCGCAGGTGGCGTCCCGAATCACAACACTCTGGAACGCATGACCCAGGGCAGCCTCATAGTCCCGCTTTTCAATCTTGCCGCAGTCCACACACAGGTAGCGGTCATAACCCAGGGTCAGGCAGGTGGGGTCTACGCTGTTCAGCAGGGTCCAGTTGTGGTCCTCGCCGCAGGTGCCGTCCCCATCAGTTTCCTCTGTGCTTTCGTCCCGGAGATGGACATAGGCCACGCCGTCCTCCACCATGTCGGTGTTCTGGAATGTGTAGGTGATCTCATAGTACACCGCATAATCCCCGGCCTCGGTGTAGTTGGGGGCGCTGGTCAGGGTGCAGGCGTCCGCCGTGTGGCCGTAGCGGATGGCGGTGATGACGCCCGCCTCGGAGAGATCGGACACGGTAACGGTGTGGGGCTGGCCGTCTACCGTCCCGAAGTAGTCTGCAACCACGGCTTTTGCGGCGGTGTAGGCAGTTTCAGCATAGCCGCAGTCAGCGCAGGTGTCCATCTCCACAAACCGCTGGTTGGACAGTTCCGGCCGTATGACGGTTTCCATGTGGTGCCGTTCCAGGGTGGAGCTTTCCGCCTTGTAGGTGCCATAGCAGAAGCAGCAGTAAGAGCCTCCTTTGGTAGTCTTGGTATGATAGGTGCTATCTGTGCAGGTGTATGTCACAATGTCATCCAGAGTTTCCATGAACTCAGCCGCACAGTCATGGAGATAGTAAACATTGTTCTGGAACGCATATCCCGTGGGACCACTGTTGCTATTGATCGTCCCACAGGCGTTGCAGACTGCTTTTGTCCAATGGTAGCCAGTATAATATGCGTCTACGCCTGGTGCTCCGTCCAGAATAGGGCCTGTTCCTTCTCCGCCGCGCAAAGTGCCGTCCGAGTAAACCACATTTCTTGTAATGGCGGAAATACCGTCCCTGGTATATTCCGGTACGCGGAAAAGTGTAAAGTTTGTTTTTTGGTCGCAAATATTGCAGTAAAATGTTTCCGTGGTCACAACCGAGTTCACATCCAGCTCATTGGTGCGATCCAAAGCCGTCAGCCAATGCTCCGCCGGGTCATGGTAGCTGTTCTGCTGGGCGGCAAAGGCCGAGGGGATCAGGGAGAGCATGACGGCTACGACCAGAAGGAGGGCCGTCAGCCTCCGGGGGGAATGATGATTGTTTTTCAAATTGCACCTCCTAAATTTGTCGCAGAAATCAATAAAGCCCTTGGGACACTTTGTCCCAAGGGCTTACTTCTCAAGTTCCGTCTTTTTCTCCGGCGGCTGCTTTTCTTTCCACTCGTCCAGCAGGGCCATGATCTGGTCCTTCATCTGCCGGGGAGTGACCTCCTTGCCAAAATACTTGCTCAATTCTGCGGTGGAAAGAATCACTTTATCTACCTCCTTTTTCTCCTGGCTCAAAATACCGTCGATGGCGTCCGGGTTCAGCTTACCCTCCTTGTCCAGTTCCCGCAGCTTCTGCGCCTGGGAGAGAGAGGGTGCGGACTGTTCCCCTTCGATGGAAACCGCGATGAACTGCTGGTTTTTGGGACGGATGAAGGAAATCTCAACGGCAGGTGTAAAAGACAGCCGCTTTTCATTCACCATCTTTTGCAGTTCCGGCACCAGCTCATTGAGCCGGATATACCGCTGCACCTGCTTATAGTTGATACCGTTGCGGGCTCCCACCACCTCAGTGGACCGTTTTCCGGCGTCCTTGTCGTCCTCACCCAACTTGACGCCCTGGTGCTTAATGGCCTCAACTTGCTGTTTCAGGGCCCTGGCCTTTTCCATTGGGAGAATATGCTCCCGATGGCGCAGATTATCGTCCGTCATGGCGAGGATGGCCTCGTCATCCGTCATGTTGCGGACGATACAGGGCATATTCCGATACCCGGCCAATTCGCTGGCCTTCTGGCGGCGGTGGCCTGCCACGATCTCATAACCGCCGCCCTCACGGGGACGGACCAGGGCGGGCTGGTTTACGCCGCCGGTCTTGACGCTCTCCACCAGGGCCTGCATCTCCGCGTCATCCCGCACCTCGAAGGGGTGGTCCTTAAAGGCGTGGAGTTCGGACAGGTCAAGATAGACGATCTCCTCCTTGACCGGGCGGGTGGCGTCTCTGGGCTCGGTGGGCTGTTCCGGCGTCGGTGGTTTGGGCTCCACGGTAGAGGCGGCCTTACTGCTGCCCAGAGTGCGGGAATTCTTCTTTTTAGCCGGAGCCGAGAACCCGGCCCCTTGGGACTTCTTGTCCCGTGGGGCCGTCTTGCCGGGAGCGGATTTGCTCTCCTTGGGCGGGCGGCCCCGGCGGGGCGTGGGTGCGTCCGGCTGCTTACCTCTGTCCGAGGCTGGGGCCTTTTCCGGTGGTTTGCCTTTTACTGTCCCGTCACGGGCGGCGGTGAAATTCACCACCTTTCCAGCGGGGGCGGGATCTCCCATGCCGGGGATCGTGACCTGTTGATCCGTTTTTCCCGGCTGGGGCTTGTCCTCTTTGGGCGGAGTGGGCTTGTCTTTGCCCTTGGGATTGTCTTGCTTGGACGGAGCAGGTTGCTCTGCCCCGGGAGTGGGAGCCTTTTCTGCCACAGGGGGCACCGCTGCCTTGGGCGCATCCTCTACCGCAGGAGCCTCCGGTTTGGATGGGGAAGGCTGTTCCGGCATAGCGGGATCAGCCTTCATGGGCTCCGTGTTCTCCGCCTTTGCGGGCTCGTTTACCTTCCCGGCATCGGGAATATTCTTTTTGTCATCAGCCAATGAAAAACCTCCTTTGTCGTGAAATAGAAAAGGCCAGCCCTGCGGCTGGCTTGTGGGGAAGCCCCCTCCTTTCTCGTTAGAATATATGAAAACGCCGCCCGTAGTCCCGTTGGGAGGCCCTATTCACATTGCGTAATATGTGACTGTTACATATAGGATTTTATTGACTTTAGGCTCCTAGAGATGTAAGATTACAATGATTAATTATATTAAGTGGAGGTGAGTTTTGTGGCAACCGCTGAACATCTTAAGAGCCTTATAAAGGCCCATATTGAACACGATGATGAACGATTTAAGACAGTTGTTTTACAGATAGCAGCATACGAAGCAAAACTCGGCCACGAAACCCTCGCTCGTGAACTAAAGCAATATGCTGGCAAGGTTTGCACATCTAAAGGAAATATCTTTCGTTTTAATCAACAAAATTCTATGCTTTTGATGACATTGCCTTCTGATAGGTTGGCAGATTTAGTGGTATCTAAGGAACTTCTGGAACGCATAGAACGCATTCTCGATGAATATAGAAATCGTTATCGCCTTGAAAAATATGGGTTAAGTAATCGTAGAAAAATCTTAATTGAGGGAAAACCCGGGACAGGGAAGACATTTACAGCATCTGTAATCGCATCAGAACTGAATTTACCCCTTTATACCGTGCAAATGGATAAAGTTGTTACGAAGTTCATGGGAGAAACTAGCACAAAACTTCGACAGGTTTTTGATTCCGTTGCAACATCAACAGGTGTGTATTTTTTTGATGAATTCGATGCTATCGGTGCAGATCGAAATTTAGATAATGAAGTCGGCGAAGCACGTCGTATACTCAATTCTTTTTTACAATTTATCGAACAGGACATTTCAGAAAGTATTATTATCGCTGCTACTAACAATTCAAAACTCCTAGATCAAGCACTATTTAGAAGGTTTGATGATGTATTACATTATTCTATTCCATCGGAAGATGAAATCTGTAGACTGTTTGACTTAAAATTGAAATCCTTTAATACAAATTATTGTATTTCACATGTACTTGTTGAACACGCCATAGGCTTAAGCCATGCGGAAATTATTCATGTTTGTGACGATGCAATAAAGGATGCAATACTCAGGAACGGGGTAATTAACGATAGGTTGCTTGCTAAATTTATTGATGACAGAAGATCTGCCTATTCTACAAAGGATGCGTAACCATGTTAAAAAATATTTTTTTGGAAGAAACGATTACGCCTCTTCCCTATGTTTCAAAACGAGGACGCTCTAATGCCGTATATCCTACACGGAACAATCCACGCGCTCACGCAGATTTTATAAGCCACAAGTTAGAGGAATGCAAAATGCAGTCACTTACACAAAAGCAAGTGGCTGCAATTCGTTATAAAGAGGGAGTATATTTGGAGTTTTCTGGTGCTCCCCAATACGATTTGGCAATCCAAAAACTCGAGAATCTTCAGCAAGGAATACGCCTGTTAAATGTTAGGCAAGATGGTGATACTACCAAAGCAACCGTATATATTCCTGCAGGAAAAGAAGGTTATTTTCTTCATCGCATACAAGAATATATGGCTCCAAGAGAAGATGGAAAACCTCCTGCAAATAATGACCTTATTCGTAGTATTGAGGATGTTAAATTAGCTCTGCTTGATTCATTTTGGCTGGGTAGCCCAACTTCTATGCCCCAAAATAGTCCAGTGTGGTGTGAAGTTTGGTTACGCTTTGAGAGAGACTGTTATGACGATGCGGAATCTGATTTCTTAAATTGTTGTCATATGCTGGAGATAGAAGTAAACCCACGCCATATCATATTCCCAGAAAGAATTGTTCGTTTGGTAAAAGCAACTAGTACACAATTAGCAAATATCATATCGGCTTGCGCTTATGTAGCAGAGATGCGTTGTGCCCCTGAAATGACCAACTTTTTTGATGGGTTGCCTAGAAATGAACAGGTCGAATGGGCTGATGAATTGTTATCAAGAACCACCTTCCATGAAACACAGGCAAGGGTTTGCGTCTTGGATACCGGTGTGTCTGCTGGTCACAAACTTTTATCGCCTGCTATAAAAGACAGTAATATTCAAACCGTTGAAAACTCTTGGGGTATTGTTGATCATGATGGCCACGGCACTGAGATGGCTGGTATCGCATTGTATAATGATTTGAAAGAATGTCTCATTAGCCATGATGCACAGCATATATTTCATAAACTGGAATCTATAAAAATATTACCTCCGCCTGCACACGGAGAGAATCCTCCCGACTTATATGGCGCAATAACAGAGCGAGCGGTTGCTCTTGCAGAAATTGAGGAACCGGGAGTAAGCCGTGCTATTTGTATGGCAGTCACTTCATCAATGCACAATACGCTAGATGGAAGCCCAACTTCCTGGTCAGGTGCCATTGATAGCATTACCGCTGGAGCTGACGGGAGCGGTGAAAAGCGTCTATTCTTTGTTAGTGCAGGCAATGTCGAGCCAACAGAGATTGCACAGTCGGGATTCCCAAATGCAAACACTTTACACGGAATTGAAAATCCTGGTCAGGCGTGGAATGCATTGACGGTAGGTGCATATACAAAAGATATAGCTATTGATTCAGATTCTTTACCAGGATTTTCCCCAGTAGCTGATGCAGGTGATATTTCGCCGTACAGTTCAACATCAGTTACTTGGGATAATAAGTGGCCGGTTAAGCCAGAGATACTATTAGATGGTGGCAATATCGCTACTAACGGAGAAGACTATATTAGTTGCCCTGATCTCTCGTTACTTACAACAAACAGGAATCCACTGATAAGAACCTTTTCTACGATATGGGGAACTAGTTCTGCAACGGCGCAAGCGGCTTGGATGGCTGCACAACTTTTCGCAGAGTATCCAAACATTTGGCCGGAAACTGTACGCGCCTTGCTAGTCCATTCCGCTAGATGGACTGATTGTATGCGGCGGCGTTTCTGCACAGATGAGTTGAAATCGAGGGGCCGCAGAAATCTCCTTAGAACTTGTGGGTATGGCATTCCACATCTTGATAAAGCAATCCAATGTATGAATAACTCTGTTAACCTTATTATTCAAGGCGAATTGCAACCCTATAGAAAACACGATGGTCGAACTCAGATGAATGAAATGCATTTACATACCATACCGTGGCCTAATGAGGTTTTACAGTCACTTGGAGAGACTGGGGTAGAAATGAGAGTTACTCTCTCTTATTTTATCGAGCCGGGCCCTGGCGAAATTGGCTGGCGTAATCGCTATCGCTACCCTTCGTGTGGCTTAAGATTTGATGTCATCAGCCCAAATGAAACCATCGAAGATTTTCAAAAACGAATTAACATCAAAATGCGTGGCGATGATCTTCAAGATAACGGTGATGGTAGCAGCGGAAGTAACAGATGGTATTTAGGTACGACCAATCGCGATGTTGGCTCGATTCACTCAGATTTTATTAAGGATGCAGCAGTTAACTTGTGTAATGCAAATATAGTTGCTATTTATCCTATTATTGGCTGGTGGCGAGAGCGCAGTTATCTAGGGAAATTCAATAATAGTATTCGTTATTCACTTGTTATTTCTCTATCTACACCTAAAACCGATGTAGATTTATACACTCCCATCGTATCACAAATTCCTACAACAGTCCAAACTGACATTCCAGTACCCTGAACATAAAGAAGTGGGCAATCCACTTCTTTATGTTCATATATCGAAAATGCTAAATCAAGTAACATGGTAATAGATAGAACCTCTTGCTGGCGGCTTGCAAACCATTGATATGACTGGACTTTTCCAAGTCCCATAATTACACTCCGACCATGCGGAGTGTCCTTATAGGATCTGAGTATCCTGCAAAGGCACTCCGCATTTTATTTACATCCATAGCAACACAAAACGCTAGATTGTGTGGGGGGCTTACCATAATGTCAGAGCATTATGAGCAGCTCCCCCACCACCGAGAATTCTCCTTGACAATTTGTTTCTTCTATTGTATCATGTTACAAGTAATTTGGAATAAATTATGCGCTAGTGTGGCTCAGAGGTAGAGCAGCTCACTCGTAATGAGATAGTCGCAAGTGGGGTGTGAGAAAGTCCTTGTCCCACTTGGCTTTTCTTCTATCCCCAGAATGAGATAGTCGAAAAGGCTCCAAAAAGTGATCAAAAATGCTGTTTGCTGGAATAGCTCAGTCGGTAGAGCAGCTGATTCGTAATCAGCAGGTCGCGTGTTCAAGTCACGTTTCCAGCTCCAGAAAGACCGTTTACCACATTGGTAAACGGTCTTTTTGTTGTCCAACTGTTGCCCATTTGGTCAACAGTGGTCAACAGGACATTTTGAAGATGTATATTCAAAAACTGGCCCTTGGCTCCTCCCTCTGGAAGAGTTAAGATGTCACCACCAAAAGAATATAGGTGGTGAGGATATGGGTATCTTGGAGGAGTTCTATATGGGTGAAGTCAGACCTTGGGAGCAGTTTGGGTGTTCAGATGATCCAGTCTACAAGATGTACTCCCGCAAGATTGAGCAGTTGGAACACTCTTTGATGGTGGGTAGGTCTAAAAAAGAACAGAAAGTGTGTCAGGAATTAAAGCATTTGAGGACAGTCCAGAGTAATATGGAGTTGGAGCGTATGTTCCTTTACGCCTTTCGTATGGGTGCTGCTTTTGCTCTTGAACTTTTTGGTGAATAGACAGAAACACGGGTTGCCGACACCGGCAACCCGTGTTATATTTAGCATAGTGAAGTTTTAAGGTTCAATCAAACTCCAGCAGCTTTGAGGGTGGTACTTGCAGCACCTCAGCGATAGAAAAGAGTGTAGCCAGAGAGATCCCCACAGACAAGTTAGGTGCTTCAATCTGACTGAGGAAGCCTAGGGAAATCCCTGCTTTTTCCGCAAGCTGTTCCTGGGTCATTCCCCTTTGTCTTCTCAGATATCCAATTTTCAGACCAACAGCGATGAACTCATCTCTGTATTTTGAAATGTTCTCATTTTTCATAGCAAAAGCCCCTCCAAGAATATTTTAGGGGCTTGAGCCTGAAATATTTATATGCTACAATCAAGATAAACTAAGTGGAAGTTAGTAAAACATAAATAGAGAGATAGAAAAACTAAAAGAGAGGTAGTATTTATGAGGTTCAACAAACAAAAAATGTTATCTGGTGTTCTGGCAACAGGACTTGCCCTGTCCTGTATGGTGGGTCCTGCTTATGCAACCAGAAATATAAAAGATTTGGTCAATCAGACTGCAACAGAAATCGAGCAGCAAGAAAAGGCTATGGCAAACTTTAAAGACATCCCCGCAAATGCATGGTACTATGATTATGTAGCCAGAATGGTTCAGGATGGTCTGTTTGCTGGTACTTCCAGTACAACTTTTTCCCCTGAGGCTCCTATGTCAGAAGTTCAGTTCTTGACAGTTGTTTTGCGTAAGGCTTTCCCAACAGAGTTGGAACAGTATAATGCTCAGTATACAAGTACTTGGTATGATGGTGCTTATCGTTTAGGTTTAGCAAAGGGCATTATTAATTCTTCTGTTTATGGTAGTGGTGCTGATATGAATGCAAAAAATATTACCCGTGAGCGTATGACAGATATGGCCATCAAGGGGCTTGAAGCAATGGGTGAGCAGATTTATAGTGATGCTTATGGTGTATCATCACGTGTAACAGACTTAAATCAGTGTACAGGTGATATGAGAAATAGTATGATTAAGGCATACACAATGGGTATTATTGCAGGTACAACCAGTACCACAGTAAGCCCTAAGCAGACAGCAACTCGTGCGCAGGGTGCTACAGTTCTTTATCGTTTTGCTTATCCTGATGAGCGTACTATTCCTGATCTGAGTGCGCCTGTTGAGAAACCAGGTACAGATTTAAGTCAACCTATCACAATTTATGAGGGTCAAACTCGTGTAGCAGGCGAAAGCCGTCTTGCTCGTGAGGGTGATATCTTTGTTAAGGCTGATGGTACAAAGGTCGTTTTAAAGAAGGGACCAAATGGTGTTCTTGGTGAGGGTCAGGGCGTAGCTCCAGACCTTGGGTTTAAGGCTACACCTAATGCAGGTAAGGCGGGTACAGTAACAAATCAAGAGCGTTTCTCTCCTGGGCCTGTCCTTGGTGACTATAATTTAAATAGTATAGGAAAAGCATATAATAATGACACTTATAAGGTTAATCCTTGGACAGGTGAGGGTCATTGGGATACTGAATGGACTGTAATTATAGATGCAAATCCAATGCCCGCAACAAAGGGAACTTACGATGGTCAAATCAGTTCCAATGGTGTATGGGTATGGGATGGTGTTTTAGAGGATTGGGATTTATGCTGTAATTGGCCTGATACCAGTTATTTTCAATAATAAATAAAAAGATTTAAATAGTTATAGTCAAGGAAAGTAAAATGAAAGAGAAATCAGAATTCTGGTTTTTCTGACTTTTACTTTCCTTTTTCTTTTTATATAGAAATGAAAGGATGTTTTTGTATATATGGCGGAATATTTTCTATTAAGTTTTGGGATAGGCTTTGGAATATCGTTTGGTTTTAATATATTATACAATTTAATCCAAAAGAAAGATTCAAGAAAGAAGATAGAGTTTGGAACCGTAATGGGTTGGGGTGTATTTATAAGTTTAGTATTTTTGATGTTCTTTTTATTAAAGGGTTGTGAAAGTGCCTTTGCTGTTTAATCTTTAGGGGTATATAAAAAAATAAACTAAAAATGAACAGAATAGACATAAATAAATCTGTCCTCAACATAAATGGGGACAGTTAAATTTATTCTCTTTGAAAGTACATTTTCAAGGAGGATTTTTTTATGCGTGTGAGTGAGATAACAAGTTTTTTGGAACACGCCTACGGCGTGCTGAATGATACCTACTTTGAGGGTAGCCTACCCCCTGTGGTTATCACGGTTCAGAGCAGCCCTAAGGCTTATGGTCACTATACTACCTGGGATGCTTGGCGTCAGGATGAAAAGGGATATAGGGAAATCAATCTGGGGGCTGAAAACCTCTCCAGGGCAATAGAATTGACTATATCGACCCTGCTCCACGAGATGGTTCATCATTACTGTGCTATGGCTGGTATCAAGGACACCTCCAGGGGTGGAACCTACCATAACAAGAAATTCAAAGCAGAAGCAGAAAAGCGTGGCCTGGTGATTGGGTATGACCCCAGAATAGGTCATAGTCCTACAAGCCCCTCAGACGGCCTTATCGCCTTTATAGAGGGACAGGGGTGGACAGGGATAGACCTGAGTAGGACAGGCTGGTATGGTGCGTCTGGTGGTGCTGAGGGTGGTTCTGGTAGTGATCCTGGGGGTGGAGCAGATACAGGAAAGAAGAAAAGTAATGTGAGAAAGTATATCTGTCCTACCTGTGGATGCAGCGTGAGAGCCACCAAAGAGGTGCATATCGGGTGTCTGGATTGTGACTGTCCTATGGAGCTGGTGGAGAAGTGAATTTTGATATTTTTGACGATTAAGCAGCCGGAGACCACCCGTTGGTGGTCTCCGGTATTTTTAGATGCTCAAAATCGTAAAAAATTGTTTTTGACAGGAAGGAAAAGTACAGACAGAGCAAGGGATTAAAACCCTTGCCAGACCTCAAAAATCTGGATGCTACTGTTTTCTTTGTCCTGTAAGGGTTTTTGAGTGGTATTCCTGAAAATGAGATCTGGAGCTGGATTTTTAGGTGAATGGCTGCTTTTCCCTTACCCACCTTTTGTTCTTTTGGCCTACTCAAAATATGGGAGTGGGGACGGCACGCTTTTTGTTCTTTTGAAAGTGTATATTCAAAATATCCCCCCACCACCATTGTATCAGCCCCGCCAGTCCCGGTGGGGCTTTTCTGTATTCTCTCCTACTGTATCAGTTAGAGGTTTTATATACACTGTGCTGAATTTTATGCAAACAGGCAGGAGTTTTATAAAACATGAAGGAAATGTAGATTTTATAAGGGTTTTGTTGATATTATCAATTTGATGCTATCAAAATAATACATTTTTGCAATGTTACAGTTATGTTACAACGTCATTGTGGGTCTTGCTTTCACAAAAACATTGCGTTATTATGCACTCACGCTAAACGAACAAAATAATAGAACCGCCTTTGGCCTAAATGCACTTTCTAAAACTGTGAGTGGTAGCCACAAGTAAATTTCTGTTGGCATTAGGGTTCGACTCCCTTTCATGGTATGAGCTCATATTTTGAGCAAATATTTTTGAAAGGTGGTTCTATATATGAAGAAGAATCAGATTGTTTTGACACAGGAGCAGAAGGAGAATTTTCAGAGATTTTTGGATTTGGGTGATCGTTATAGATACTCCTATTTTTGGGGTGATAATGGAAATGGAAGTCGTAGAAATTACATTGAGAAACGTGATTATTTAAGTTATAAGACCACTGTTAATGGAGCGGACTATGAAATTTATTTTTCAGTATCTATGTCAAGAAAAAATGTCTATGTAACCAAGTATGTATATAAAAATGGTGTTAGCGTCAGGCGATAATCGCCATTCCGGGTCAGGCGAAAAACGCCAATTTTGGTCAACTGAAAACAGCCATTTACAATTTGAATAGTTCCTTTACACTGGAGGCGTAGCCAGCCCC
>NZ_NFHA01000051.1:0-11263 GCF_002159225.1 Flavonifractor sp. An91
AGAACGACGCGACTGGGATGCCGCTCTGTGTCCGGCGCAGTTCGGGGTCCCGGGTGAGCCGCCCACTGAGAATGATTCGATTCAACATGATGTTTACCTCCATTTTGACAATTTGTTTTTCGGGCGGCCGGTCCAGAGGGGAAGCACACGCCCGGCCCTGCCGCTGTGTACCCTCTCGTCTGTTCCACACCCGTTCACCAACACACTTGGATGGGGGACCCATCGCCCGCCGCCGTCAGGGTACCGCTTGGGAACCGGACGGCGGCTTAGGGGCAATACCGTTTGTTGGGATGCTCCTCCAGGGAGGCAAACGGGTGGATCAGCAATTCATACAGGACGGTCTGCCGCTCCGCTTCCGGCATCTCGGCGCAGTCAGCGGCCAATTCGGAGACAGTCTTGTTTCCGTACTGCTGAAAACACTCCTCATAAATGGCCGTGAACCCTGCCGCGCAGGGCGCCACCAGCTCGTCCATGAACTGGATCAGACTGCCGGCCTCCATGTCCCCAAGGACACTGTCCCGCGGCGGCAGATTGGCCTTCAGACGCTCCTCCAGCGAACGGGGCGGGAGAAGGGGCTGCCCCAGGGGCGGGGCCCCGTCCTCCTCAAGCTCTGTTTGTTCAGGAGGGGCGCCCAGGAGGGGCGGGAGCAGAAGGGCGGCCGTGTCATAGAGGTAGGCGTCGCCGCAGGAGGGAGTTACCGAGAGCCGGTCATCCAGGGCCTTGGCAAGCTGTTTGTAGGCCATGGACTGTACCTGCTCCCTGGAGAGGCCCAGGGTGGACCGAAGCCGCTCCAGCTCCGCTTCAAAGCCCTGGAAATACTCAGGCAGGGTCATATCAGCAAAGCGGTGGATGATGGCCGCGGCGTATTCGGGGTGGGCGCAGCGGCCGGTGTCCAGCAGGGCAAGCCGGTCTTGCAGTGGGAAGCGTTCAATCTTCATGCTGGCCTGCCTCCTCTCTCTGCCGGCGCTCCAGCACCTCCAGCGCGCTTCCGGCCCGGTCCAGCAGGTTCCGCAGAGCGGACAGGGGGTCGTCTGTGTAGCGGCCCCAAAAGTAATCGCTCCCGTTTCTGCACACCCATGTTACAAACCGCGCGGGGGCGTTGGGGTTCTCGCCAAGGACATATTCTGTGTCCCCGACACGGATGGCGCTGGTAATGATATATCCGGCGTTACTGCGTTCTGACATGGTTTATCCTTTCTCCCCGTATGAGCCCGATAGGACAGGCTATCTTATGCGGCTTGCAGGACTTCCCGCTCCCACTGGTCGAGAAACCGCTGGACTTCTGGGGTGGGGGGCTGATGGTTCATGGTCTGGGCCTGGACCACTTTCCTGTTTCGGATCTCCAGCGTGTAAAATGGCTTGTCCGCTTCAGCCGCCCGGCGCAGAAACAGGATGACGCACTCCTGCTTTGCCACGCGGTCCACATAGGTGCCGACACAGTGGTGGAGGACCTGTCCCTCCTGAATGATGTCCTCCGGGCTTTGGGGACAGAGCACCACCATGCCGTCCAGCTCAAAGTCAGCATGGAGGCGGATAGATTCCATCGCCGCATGAAAATCCCGGCGCATCTTGGCGTCCAATTTCTGCTTCCATTGGGCGGCGGCCCGGTCATGGGCCTTTTGCAGGTCCCGGGGAAACAGGACGGAATCGCTCAATGGAAACTCCAGCTTCCGGCACAGATCCAGATAGTCGGCATATTCCCTGACCACATCGTATGTATTTTGATAGCGTCTGCCCAGGTCGGTGCGGGCGGTCAGGCGCCTGGTCTGGCCGTCCACATAGCGCATGAACCTGTGCGGCGTGGTGACTTCCATGAAGGGCAGGATGTTCCGCTCGATATAGTAGATGCCATGCCTGTTCTGCCAGAGGAATAGCGCCTGCCGGTCCTTCAGGCCCATGCTGTAATATGTTTGGAAGCTGGCCAGCCCGGAAGCTCTGATGCGCATATCCCGAAGGAAGGGGACATCCTCGGCACCTACACAGAGAAGCCGGTGTGTCCGGTTCTGCTCCTGATCCAGGCGCACGGTCTGATGTCTGTAAATCAAGTCGGACACCAGATCACAAAAGCCCACCTTGACCAGATGTTCGATTTTGGGCTGGGTAATATAAGATGTGAGAAGCGGCTTTAGTTCTACCGGCTCCTGGAAATAGCCGCAAAACTGCGTGACAGGGCAGTATTGCCATGGCGTGTCACGGAGGGCGTCCGGCAGGTTGTTGGGATAGACATAGCCGCAGAGGTCTGCCGCAAAGTTGTACTGCCAGCGGCTGAATACGGGACGGGTCCCGGCTTTCCATACGCCAAAGGAGCTGTAATATTGGCTGGTCTCCAGCTTGCCACTGGGTCTCTGACGGATGAACTGGCGGGCGGCCTCCCAAAGGTCCAAATCCTGGTTCGCATGATGGAGGGTGGCCTTGAACACCCGGACCACGACTTCGTCTGGAGCGGTCCTCTGTATGACCTGGCAGGTCTCTTGGTCAAACAGATTTCCCATGCGGCCGCGGGATTTCATTATCAACTCCCTGCCGCAGGATGGGCAGAGGGCGTTCCCGTTGTACCTGACGCCGGACAGTGAGATTTCCCTGCCGCAGGCGGAGCAGACGCCGGGGACTGTTTTTCTGCCCTTCATGGCGTCGTAGAAGAAGTACGCCGGCATGATTTTGCGGTACAGCCATCGTTTCAGGCCACGGGGAACTGGTGGGACAGACTGCATCCGGGCGTTGATCCTGCGGCGCTCCTTCCGTTGCCGGACCTGCCGCCTGTTTTCCTGTATCAGCTTTTGATGGGCCGTCAGGCAGCCGAAGCCGTCTTGCGTATCATCATGGAAAAAGCGGCTGATGCATTTTCGGTCAGTCTGGGTAAGGAAGGCACAGCGGGAAACGAAGTTCCAATCAGGGGACAGCCGCTCAAAGCACGCCGTGCGCCAGGATGCAGTGCCATCCTCCCGGCGCTCCAGCGTGAGATAGTCGTCTTTCTGCTGGAACACGGTCCATTTGGGGAGCAGGTCCCCCTGTGCCGCCCCGGCCCGGGAATAGACCTGGAGCACGAGGATGCGGCGGTGGCCTATCACCCGGACACGGGCGGTGGTCAGCCACTCGATCTGGTCTGCGCACAGCAGGCCGCTGTTCGCACGAATATGCAAGGGTTCCCCGGCATATTTTCGGCACTCAGCTTTGTTCATCGCCCGTCACCTCCCAGAAGGGACATCTGCTCATAGGTCTCGCCTGCCGGGGCGGGAACCTTATTCGGCTGGATGGGAGCTGCGGGCCGGGTCACAGCCTTGCCCTGTTTGACGGATGGCTTCCGCTCGGGCTCTTTATCGGCATTCGGGTCGTTAAAATAGTCCACGGCCCACTGGTACACGATATCGTCCGGAATGTCACACCCGTAGACCCCGGCATCCGTCACATCGCTGTCCGACCGCTCCTGTTCCGCATACTCTCTGGCTTTCCGGCTGATGTAGCGGAAACACTTGGCCAGGGACTTCTGGGGCGAGAGCACATTTCGGGCCAAGGCAGGGTCGCCGGCACACAGCTGGGCGAGATGGGCGGCCACGCAGTCCTTCATATTCCTCCGGGTGATGCGCTCGATCTCCTCCCGGATGCGCTGAACGGATGCGGCGGCCACATCATCCTGGCACATGGCCTCCGTTATCTGAGGCGCCGGGACAGGAGCAGGCGCGGCCGCCTTGGGCGGTGCGGCACTTGGTTCGGGGCGAGGCGCGGGAGCGGCGGCGTGTTCCGTCCCTGTTTCCGCTGGGACCTGTTTCTCCGGCTGGTGCGACTCTGTATTTTCCCTCCGCCTCTGGCGCGCTTCCTGTCTGGCCGCATCTTCGATATCTGCAAAAAACCCCATTTGTCCATACCTCCTTTGTGAAGTCATCGTGGGAATGAGGTTTGATCCCACACTGTCCGCTCCACACTCCCGGCGGGGGAACCGCCGCAGACAGCAGGAGGTCTGACTGTAAACAAGGTTATAGGAGATACAGGGCATGATAATGCAACTGCCCGTGGCGCTTATCCCCCGCTCCCGCCCGCCGCGGCACACAAAAGAGGACAGGGGGGAGAAAAAGCAGACACCAGGGAACCGCTGCGGCACAATGGTTTGCCGTGTTTCTGTCCACTTTTCCCTTTTTTTCGTAAAAAATCAATAAGGATGAATAAAACATTGTAAAGAAAATATTTGTAGAGAAAAAAGCGGAAAAGGGGACAGGACGCAGACATAGCGCGGACCCATACCTTTCATCTTAGCCCTCGCCCTGCTCCCTTTTGTATTAACGGGGGCAGGGCGGCAAGGCGTCGATGCAGACAGAGCCTGGGAATACAAGAGCGGGTAGCAGGACCCATGCGGCAGAATGCGGAGATGGCCTTTTGCCTCCCCCTCTTCCTGTATAAGCGAGGGGCGAGGGAGAATCAGAGCCCGGATAACCGCTGCCCCCTATCTCCTATATGGGCATAAAAAATCGCCACCTGCATTGAGGTGACGATTTTTATATGATTTCATTTTATCGCATCAACCAGCGATAGTCCTTGCGGCAATCCAAAATATAATCCACATACACGGTATTGTCCTGGATCTGGTAGAGAATGAGATACCAGTTTTCCACAAACATCTTGTGGTACTTATTGGGCGGGATATACGACTCCTCAAAGAAGGGGAACCGTTTGGGCATCTGCCGCAGAGAGCGCATAGCGGCCATGATTTCTTCCTTCTTGGCCGCTGCCGCCTCTTTACTGACTTTCGCTAAAAACCGGATATGCGCCCCCAGCATCTGTTTGGCGCGGTCAGAAACAATGACTTTGTATTCCTGTTCCGCCATGCCTATGCCTCTGCGATCACGTCGTCCAGATAGGCGTCCAGCTCATCCAGCGTATAACCCTTGCTGCCGTTGACCCTATCTTCCTCTACGGCAAGCAGTTCTTCCCGGAGCTTCAGCATTTTCTCCCGGCGGGTGTAAGTTTCAATGTCCATTACGACTAAGTCTCCCTCGCCATTCTTGGTAAGGAAAACCGGTTCAGCGGTCTCCCGGCACAACTCCGCGATCTCGTTATAATTCTGGCGAATGGCAGCAGATGGGCGAATATTCATCGTGATACCTCCTCTTTGCGCAGATAGCATTATTCTAACCATATTATACTCATATAATGCAACCTCGTCAATATATTCCGTACAGTCATCGGGTTTTGCGTCCCCCGTTTTGTCGCCGCAACAGCAGGTCATTATAGTCTTTGGCCCCTTGCGGCGGATTGTCCAGCACCAAGTAGCCGGTCAGGAGGCGTTGGAGGCTCTGGGCCGCCATGCGTCCGGCATCGTCATTGTCCAGGCAGAGGATAATGCGCCTGATCGGATTGCGCTCCAGATACTGTCCCAGGGCCCGGGGCATCTTGTCATGGCCTCGGCGGCTCGGACCATAGACGCCGGACAGGGAGAGAGTGTTGGCTGTGCGCCAGTCCCGCCCCTCCTGCTTCAGTATGGTCAGGTAAGAGAGGGCGTCAATGGCACTTTCAAAAACGCAGAGGGTCTGCCGCGGCCCCGCCCTGACGGGAACCGCGAAGGAGAACCGCTTATCGCTCCCGGCCACCTCGCCCATGAAGGTGGAGCGGGGGTATGTACCACGCAGAGCGGCATACCTGGGCGTGTCCCCGTCGTAGCCCACGAACACGCAGTTGTGGTGGGCTGCGTCCTCATAAAGCTGGTTGTTTCGGATGCAGGCGCGGAGTATCTCGGCATCGATGCCGCGGCCGGTCAGGTAGGCCATCACCCGCCGGTCGTCGGTGTGGCGGGGCGGCAGATGAAACGGCTGGGGCCCGCGCCGCTCCGAGGGGACAGGTGCCGCCGGGGGCATGGACCCTGCGCCGAGGATATGCCGCACGGCGTCCGGCAGAGACAGGCCCCGCACCTCCACAAGATAGTCCAGCGCGGTGACGCCTCCCACGCCACGGGACCACCAGTACCATTTCCCATTGGAGAGTTTGAGGCTGCTGTGGGTGCGTGTGGCGTAGGAGCCGTTGCCGTGCGGAATCAGCTCGTCCGGCTCATACCGCCGCAGATAGGTTAGCAGGTCCAGCTCCCTGGCCTGGGCCAGCTGTTCCGGTGTGACGGGAAACATGGTTCCTCACCTCCTGTGTCATAAAATGATGCGAAAAGACGGCCTCCCTGGTATGGGAAGCCGTCTTGTTTTTGTGTTTCATATCGGGGCACGGCAAGTATGATGGTAGATACATATAGGCTGCGCCGTTCATATCGCACAATTACATCGCTTGCATTCTTGCATAAATAGCACAAATTGCACAAAGTTTATCAAAATGAGATTACGGTGTTGACTTAATAGAAGTTAAATGATATTATACAGTAAACAGCAAAGAAGAAAACGAGTTTTCGCTTTCGCCGCTTAAAGAGAAACGAGGTGACAATATCATGGCAGTAACAAGCACAGCATGAACCAGTAAGCAACACATTAAGACGTTCCGTTCTATCAGCTTAAATTTACAAAATTCAGAAAGAGTGAATCAAATGAATAAAGTTATTAACAGCAAGATGTACGACACGGCTACGGCCGAACTCATTAAGAAAGTGTTCTTTGGCGAAATCGACGATCCAGACGTTATTACTGATGCGCTCTATCGAAAGAAAAACGGCGAATTTTTCTATTGCGTCTGCCCGGATGACCCCGACGACCCCACATCTTACAGCATCATCCCGTGTTGCGAAGACGACGCAAAGCTGTGGGTCGAAGAGAACTGCAGTGGAGACAAGTACGTAGAGCTCTTCGGTGAAGTCGAGGAGTAAGCCTCAGTCTGCGTGGGCTTTGCCGCAGAGGCTGCAAGGAGGGGCGGTCCCTCCTTGCGGCCGGCACAAAGCTATCATAATAATATCAATAATCTGTTTACATTTTATACCAGAAAGGAAGATAATCACCATGAAAAAGATCATTAACCGCAAGCTGTATGACACCAATACGGCCGAATTTATTGCCAACTATTGCTATGGTTGTGGCGGCGACTTGTATTTTCTGAACGAGTCGCTCTACCGGAAGAAAACGGGTGAATTTTTCCTCGGCGGCGAGGGCGGCGCAAAGACCAAATACGGCGACACAGATGGCGATTCGTATTTCGGTTCCTGGGATATTATCCCCCTCACCGAAGACGAGGCTCGGGACTGGGTCGAAGAGCACTGCAGTGCCGACGAGTACATTGAGATCTTCGGTGAAGTCGAAGAGTAAGTCCTGAAATGCCTAGTCTTTGCTTCGGCTGTAATGAGGGGACCGCCACCTCACGGCAGCCGAAGCAGGGCTACGGTATTGCCTCACCAATCAGATAGCTGAATTTTTCCAAAACACAAAAGAATTTTATGAAATGAGGGTTTATATCATGTCAATGGTGCGTATCAGATGCAAATGTTTTCAGTGCGGCAAGACTTTCGAGTGGAAAGCAGAAAGATGGGACTTTGGGGATGCCAAAGAGTGGGAAAGGTGGGCGAGGGAAAAAGTCGTTTGTTGCCCAGATTGTGAGCGCGAGGCATACGAAGAACTGCGCAAAAAAGGCATTAACATATTTTACAGTAAACCGTATGCCTACAAGTCAACTGTACTCCACGGCACAAAGAAGCAGGTTGAGCAAGCTGAGATGATCCGACAGAACTTGCTTCTGGACGCTGGTAGGTTCTTATTTGCAAACCAAACGAGAGCCTATGAACTCCGCGATTTTGTTATTCAATCCAACGTCATGCGGGTCTTAGATGATTTGAGAGATGTGCTTGTACGAGCTCAGAATGAGCGCAGTGCCGCATGGTGGATAAAACATAATTGTTCTGATGGTCCCCATCTGCTGTGGCGGTGTTATTGGGAACAGCGCCCCAAAAAGTTAATGATTATTAGTGCCTAGTCCTCACCTGCCCTGACAATAACAGCAAAACATCGAAAATGAACAAGACGGCCTCCCTGGTTTGGGGAAGCCGTCTTGTTGCTTTGTGTTATACGGTTAGATGCGTTACAGCTGGAATGTCATGTTATCCAAAACGGACCTGCACTCCTCGTCCAGGAGCAGGAAGATACATTTGGGTCTGACCGGAGCGTCCTTGATCGGGCCTGTTTCGTCCTGGAGCGTTTTGGCACAATCCGTGAATCGTTGATACAGAGACCTATCCCGGAATGTATAGGTCACGGCAGGAATACGGAAGCCGAGAAACCGCTTCTCAATGGGGTCCTGCAGGTTTGACATGATGTCGGCGCTGCCCCCTTGGCACGGCTCAACCGCGGTATTCGGCTGATCTCTGTCAACAAAATAGAACGGATAGAGGACCACGGGCTCCTCGTCCTTGGACGGGGCGTCGTGTTCAAAAGACAAAAAATATTCATGGGCGTGAAGCGCCGGATATTCTCCTAATTGGGGGAAGGCGGCGTTATTCGCCAGTTTGCTACCATCGAGATTGCTGAGATAATCCCGGACAGATGTGATTGCAAACGGGGGGAGAGGCTGTATGTCGCGTTTCACGGCAACGGCTCCCTGGTTCACATCCAGTAGCAGAAGGGAGGGAAGACCCGCGGTGGCAAGACTGGCACTGCGGGATTCCCGCTCCCGCTGGATAGCAGCAAGGCATTCGGCAAAACTTTCATACAGGATGTCGTTGGTGAATACGAAAATCTCACGCCTGATCTCGTCCGGGGAAGGTTTCTTCTTTCGGCCCGGCTTGAGTTTCGGAAGCCTGAGATTGGCGACTTCCTTGTATCGGATCATAGTGCTGCTTGATGCAAAGCCATACTGCCGGTTCGGTGCAGTTCCTTTCGTCTCCCGTACATACTGAAAACGGAAAACGGCAGTCCCGTCCTGCATCCCTTGTCTGCGCCCTTTGCAGGTCAGCGTACTGACTTCCACGGTACAGTCTGGCAGTTCATAACAGCTGTCCCCATCCTCGCCGTCCATGAGCTCGCCCCATGTATATGCACCACGTTCAAACTGGTTCAAATAGTCCTTGATGGCTTTCTTAATGACATCTATCGAAGTAATCGTGTTGGACTCCGTGATGAAGCGTTCCACTGCGCCCATTTCCCGTACCACTTTATCCGAGTCAAGGCGCTTGGCCAGCACTTGGAGATCTTCACGCTCCAAGCTGCATTCTATTTCTCCCTCCATAAACTTCTCCAGGGCGGCTGGCTCCATTTTGAGTATATAGCTCACGGTGTCTGGAAAGATTTTCGGCTGATAATGCCGGAGGATATGCAAAAAAAGCCGGTCGATCCGTGCCTGCTCACCCGGATTTTGCGGCAAAGCGGGAACAGTATTTACGGTGTCCTCCTTTGCGGAGCCCGAGCCCTCTTTCATCCACTGGAATGATACATCGCCCAGGTCCGCAATTTTCTGCAATAGTTCGTCAGATGGTTGACGCTTTCCGTGCTCCAAAACACTGAGATAGTTGCGTGTGATGCCGAGTTCTTGGGCAAAGTTTTTCATATTGGATTTTGTTTTCTGTCTGACCCATTGAATACGGCCGGCAACGGTCAAAACATCACTATTCAGTATGGCGGACATATTGTCACCTCTTTATCTATTTATCTTTTGTGTAATAATGTTTAACTTTTTGCCATAAATGCGGTTTATTTTCTCGCTTTTATTATACCATAAAAACTCAAGATATCAAATAATATTTTGAGAAATAATATATATTATGTTGACGTATTTAGTAAAATATTGTATAATAAAGTTATCAAAAATAGATATATAGTTGAACATAACAAGACTGGTGGTGAACAGTATGAATGACAAAACATGGCCCAATTTTCCCGATATCCAGGCGGGGAAAAATGTGTCCTTGGGGAAGACGACCTATTTTGGTGACAAGCGGCTCGCAGTCTTTGTCATCGGCGACCCGGCGGAAGAACTGACCTGCAGGAACTTGATTACAGCCTGCCTGCCCAACTCATCGGTCACGAATCCCAACTGCGCGTACTTCGACACCCGGAACCATCCGGCAGCGCTCCAGTGGGCGATAGACCAGGGCATTTGCAGGCTGACCGGGCGCAGTGCCTATTCCGATTTCTGCACATTCCCGGAAGTAGAGTTTACCCAGGAAGCTGTGCAATCTATGGCGACTTTGGGCTCTTCAGCCATCTGAAGCAGTAGTTAGATATATAATAGAGAAAAAGCGGAAACCCCTGACTAGTGAAAACGGGAGACCAGCCTTTGTGGCGTGGCCTCCCATCTTTTTTGCTTATAATTCTAAATTTTATTATAGGACGTAAACCGAATATTATCTCTCAATCCCTCCTGCAAATCTCCGTGACGGCTTTTTCAATGCCTCTCTTGAGGCGTGGGTTTCCCAGCACCTCGTCCGCCGTATAACCCAGCGCGTACAGTGTGTCCTCGGTGTCTCTTGTGTAGCCGTACTCATGGTTGTTCAGCTCGTCGAGGAACATCTCGTAGATGAACCCCTCCCCGGTTTCGTCCTCCGCGATGGCGTCCCGCAGTTCCTTTTCGTGCCTGCTGAATGTGTCACGGATGAGCTGTGCGTCCGTTATCTTGAAAAAGCCGCCTGTATTCCCGGCTTTGTAGATCTTGTCAAGGTCTGTCTCCGGGTCGAGGCCCCAGCCCCGCATCATCTCCTCAAACTGCCGGTCGCTGAACGCGAAGCCAATCGGGAGCGCGTTGACCTCCTGCTGCTGTTTCTGGCGAAGTTCTGCGTATCTGTTTTTCACTTGTAAGTCCTCCTTTCCACACGGCTGGCCTTGCTGTGCAGGCCTGTGACAGTCATTTCCGTACCTTTCCCGTGCTCTCACGTCAGGAGGGAGGCGGTCCAGGGGTGCCGCACACATTTTCTTGTTCTGCAAGGACAGCGCGGGTCAGTTTATTCATACAGTCCACGAACCGCCGGGAAGCCCTGTCACGCTTGTGCCCCCAGAACCGCAGATGAGAACACCGGCCGTCCGCAATCGTGGCAGCGGCCAACTTGTTGTTTATCCACCCTTGGGTGCGGAGGGGCACTTCCACCTGATACCGCCTCATCAGGCAGAGGACGATGGAGCACGCGCTGGAATCATGCCGGCTCCGATAAAACTCTACGGTGTCATTTTGAAGCACGCCGCCCTCCCGGATAGTGCGAATGGCGTCCTGCACCTGCTCTTCGGCCAGCCGGTTGTGTTCTTCACAATACGCCTGGTCCTCCGCAACTGCTTTGGCTCTGCGCTTTTGCTCCCTCTCCCGGCTCTCACCTTGATAAATCGCAGACAGTTCACGGCATTCCGAGAGTTCTCCCAGCATGAGAGCACCGACA
>NZ_NFHA01000052.1:0-10905 GCF_002159225.1 Flavonifractor sp. An91
GGCTTAGTCAACGGTTTTTTCGGGGGCGGGGGCGGTATGGTGCTGGTCCCCCTGCTGGCAGGCTGGTGCGGCCTGGGACAGCGGAAGGCTTTCGCCACCTCAGTCGCCATCATTCTGCCCATGTGTGCCCTGTCCGCCGCCATCTATCTGTTCCGGGGCGGCGTGGATTTGTGGATGGCACTGCCCTATCTGGTGGGGGGCTTGCTGGGCGGTCTCCTGGGCGGGAGGCTGTTTCGGCGCATGAATATGGTGTGGCTCCGACGGCTCTTTGCCCTGCTGCTGCTCTACGGCGGGGTAAAGGCCCTGTTCTTCTGATGGGCTGGCTGACCGCTATTCTGGCAGGGGTTCTTACCGGCATCCTGTCCGGCTTTGGGGTGGGAGGCGGCACCCTGCTGCTCATCTATCTGACCACCTTTGCCGGTATCGCCCAAAACCAGGCTCAGGGCATCAACCTGCTCTACTTTCTGCCCTCGGCCGCCGCGGCTCTGCCCGCCCACATCAGGAACGGTTATGTGGAAAAGCCGGTTCTGCTCCCCGCCATCCTCACCGGCCTTGTGTGCGCGGCTCTGGCCGCCTGGGCGGCCACCGGACTGGACACCGCTCTGCTACGCCGCTGCTTTGGAGGATTTCTCCTGGTAGTGGGCTTGCGGGAGCTGTTCCGGAAAGGGTAGGTATTTCTTATCCTCTGGTCCGCTTGAAGGTGAGGTAGCCCTCCAGAATCAGGGTGGCCGCAACGGCATCCACTGTCTTCTTGTGGTTTTTCATCTTCTTGCCCGAGGCGTGGAGAATGTTGTGGGCCTCCACGGTGGTGCGCCGCTCATCCCACAGCACCGGCTTCAGGCCGCAGGTCTCTTCCACCTGGGCGGCAAAGGCCTTGTACAGCTCCGCCCGGGGGCCCTCGGTGCCGTCCATATTCCGGGGAAACCCCATCACCAACTCGTCCACCTGGTGTTCCTTCACCAGCCGGGCCAGCTCCTCCGCCACCACATCCGCCTTGCGGCTGTGGATCACGGTGGTATAACCGGCCAGCAGGCCGGTGGGATCGGAGATGGCAACGCCCGTCCGGGCGTCGCCGTAATCAATGGCCATGATACGCAAGATCATCACTCCTTTTTCTGCTTTCTACACTATACAAAAGGAATGAAGAAAAAACAAGTGGAAACTGCTTGACTTTGGTCTCATGCTGTGGTATAGTTCAATTACCTATGAAAAAGGGCTCTTTTTTTGTGCGCATTTTTACGGTGTGATGACGTGCGAAACCCTTCCCTCCGCGTGAGACATAGGGAGGCAAATGTGCCGAATCCGCACCGTGACGTTCCATCCGGCAGCGTTTCGCCGCCGGTACGTGCTGGATTCGGCCTGCGGCCGCATCCGGCATTTTTGCTGTTATGCGGTCAAACAATGAAGGAGGTGCCGAACATGGCGAAGGCCGGCAACCGGGTGAAGATCACCCTGCGCTGCTCCGAGTGCAAGCAGCGGAACTATAACACCAACAAGAACAAGAAGAACACTCCCGACCGTCTGGAATTGAAGAAGTACTGCCCCTTCTGCAGAAAGCACACGGTCCACAACGAGACCAAGTAATGAGCTCTGCAAGACGGCTCAGAAGAAAGAAGGGTTAAACGGAATGTCTGAAAACGAGAAGCTCGAGCAGACCAAGCCCGCCAAGTCCGAGAAGAAGAAGGACGCCAAGGCGGACAAAAAGCCCGGCTTCTTCGCCCGCATCGGCAAGTGGTTCAAGGAACTCAAGAGCGAGCTGAAGAAGGTCCAGTGGCCCACCAAGAAACAGACCATTAACAACACCGTGATCGTCATTCTCTGCTGTATCGTCGTTGGGATCTGCATCTGGGTGTTCGACGCCCTCGCCGGCTCCGTGATTCGTGCCCTGTTGGATCTGTTTGGCAAGGGTTAAGGTGTAGAAGATGGCTGAGAACGCGAAATGGTATGTGGTGCATACCTATTCCGGCTATGAAAACACCGTGGCCGCCAGCATTGAAAAGGCAGTGGAGAACCGTGGCCTGCGGGACCTCATTTTTGAGGTCAGTATCCCTCTGGAGACCGTTACTGAAATTACGGACAACGGCCCCAAGACTGTAGAGCGCAAGGTATTCCCCGGCTATGTGCTGGTCAAAATGGTCCTGACCGACGAGACCTGGCATCTGGTGCGCAACGTGCGCGGCGTCACCGGATTTGTGGGCTCCGGCAACAAGGCCATCCCCCTCTCTGACGAAGAGATCGCCGCTCTGGGCGTGGAAAAGCGCGAGGTAGTGGTGAACTACCAGGTAGGCGACAACGTCAAGATCATCAATGGCGCCCTGGAATCCTTCCTGGGTACCGTGGAGGAGATCGATCTGGACCGCAGCAAGGTCCGGGTGGTAGTCTCCATGTTCGGTCGTGAAACTCCCGTGGAGCTGGAACTGGACGAGGTCGAGCCAGTCGAATAAGTCTCCGGGCACGGCCCCTTTCCCCCGCACGTGGGAGGGACTGCACAGCAGTTCCGCTTCCAACCACATTTATCGTAGGAGGTGCTGTTTCAAATGGCACAGAAAATTACTGGTTATGTGAAACTTCAGATTCCCGCCGGCAAGGCGACTCCCGCGCCCCCCGTCGGTCCTGCCCTTGGTCAGCACGGCATCAACATTGCCGCCTTCACCAAGGAGTTCAACGAGCGCACTAAGAACGATGTGGGCCTGATCATCCCCGTGGTGATCACCGTTTACGCCGACCGTTCTTTCACCTTTATCACCAAGACTCCTCCCGCCGCCGTCCTCATCAAGAAGGCCTGCAACATCGAGTCCGGCTCCGGTGTGCCCAACAAGACCAAGGTGGCCACCATCAGCAAGGAAGATGTGCGCAAGATCGCCGAGACCAAGATGCCTGACCTGAACGCGGCCAGCATCGACGCGGCTATGAGCATGATCGCCGGCACTGCCCGCTCCATGGGCATCGTGGTGGGCGACTAAGCCGAAGGAGGGAATAGAGCAATGTTTAGAGGCAAGAAATATCAGGAGAGCGCCAAGCTCATTGACAAGGGCGCTCTGTACGATACCGCTGAGGCCATGGAGCTGGTGGTCAAGACCGCTCCCGCCAAGTTCGACGAGACCGTTGAGCTGCACGTGAAGCTGGGCGTTGACTCCCGTCACGCCGACCAGCAGGTCCGCGGCGCCATCGTTCTCCCCCACGGCACCGGCAAGACCCAGCGCGTGCTGGTCTTCGCCAAGGGCGACAAGGCTGAGGCTGCTAAGGCTGCCGGCGCCGACTTCGTGGGCGAGATGGACATGGTTGAGAAGATCCAGAAGGAGAACTGGTTCGACTACGATGTGGTCGTGGCTTCTCCCGACATGATGGGTGTTGTGGGCCGTCTGGGTAAGGTCCTGGGCCCCAAGGGCCTGATGCCCTCCCCCAAGGCCGGCACCGTCACCCCCGACGTGGCCAAGGCTGTTACCGAGATCAAGGCCGGTAAGGTTGAGTACCGTCTGGACAAGACCAACATCATCCACTGCCCCATCGGCAAGGTCTCCTTCGGCGCTGAGAAGCTGACCGAGAACTTCAACGCTCTGATGGGCGCCATCATCAAGGCTAAGCCCTCCGCTGCCAAGGGTCAGTACATTCGCTCCTGCGTGTGTGCTTCCACCATGGGCCCCGGCGTGAAGATCAACGGCGCTAAGCTGATGTAATGTAAAATGGGGAGCAGGTTTTCCTGCTCCCCGTTTTTCTCACTCTTTTCCCCAGGATACTTACAAAAAAGTGATGATTTTTCAAAAAAGTGCTTGACATCCTCGGTGTTCTATTGTATACTATCAGTCGTGTTCAAAGACAGCAGGCGGCGCAAGCCGTAAGTCCTGCCGAGAATGCAGCCACAACGGAATGAATTTCTTTGTGCTGTTTTCGCTGCTTTGAATGCGAAAACAGCTTTTTTGTTGCGTGACTGCATCGGAAAAGTTGAACTCAAATTCAACGGAGGTGAATCCAAATGCCTAACGCAAAGGTTCTCAGTGAGAAGCAGGCCATCGTGGCTGAGCTGACCGAGAAGCTGCAGACCGCCGCCAGCGGCGTGCTCGTGGACTACAAGGGCATCACCGTGGCCGAGGACACCGCTCTGCGCGCCGAGTGCCGCAAGAACGAGCTGGACTACGCCGTGGTGAAGAACACCCTGGTGCGTTTCGCCATCAACAACGTGGGTCTGAACGAGATGGATGACGTGCTCAACGGCACCACTTCTCTGGCTCTGTCCCACGGCGATCCCATCGCTCCCATGCGTGTGATCAACAAGTTCGCCAAGCAGTTCAACGGTGCTAAGTTCACCATCAAGGCCGGCTTTATGGACGGCAAGGTCCTGTCCATGGACGAGATCATGGCTCTGGCTGAGCTGCCCTCCAAGGAGGTCCTGCAGGCTCAGGTCCTGGGCACCATGCTGGCTCCCATCACCAGCCTGGCCATCGTCATCAAGGCCATCTGCGAGCAGAAGGGCGGCTCTGTCGAGGCTGCCGAGCCCGCCGAAGCTGCCGCCGAGTAATTCCCCGCACCATTCTGTATCAATTATAATTTATTTAGGAGGTTACCTATCATGGCTTCTGAGAAAATCACTGCCCTCATTGAAGAGGTTAAGGGTCTGACTGTTCTGGAGCTCTCCGAGCTCGTCCACGCTCTAGAGGAGGAGTTCGGCGTTTCCGCCGCTGCTATGGCTGCTCCCGCCGCTGGCGGCGCTGCCGCTCCCGCTGCTGAGGAGAAGACCGAGTTCGACGTGGTGCTGGCTGAGGTCGGCGCTGAGAAGATCAAGGTCATCAAGGCTGTCCGTGAGATCACCGGCCTGGGCCTGGCTGAGGCCAAGGCTGCTGTCGAGGCTGCCCCCAAGGCTATCAAGGAGGGTGTCTCCAAGGACGATGCTGAGGAGCTGAAGAAGAAGCTGGAAGAGGTCGGCGCCAAGGTGGAGCTGAAGTAATTCCGCTTTCCAATCGGATGAAAAAGACCTGCCGCATTTGCGGCAGGTCTTTTTTTACCGGGCCGGGAATTTCCCGGCCCGGTTTTGCTTTAGTCAAAGATCAGAGTAGCGAAGTAGTCCTCCGGGGTCTCCGCCCGGCGGATCAGCCTGGTGGAACCGTCCTCCTGCAGGAGCACCTCAGCGGAGCGCAGCTTGCCGTTATAGTTGTAGCCCATAGAGAAGCCGTGGGCGCCGGTGTCATGGATCACCAGCAGGTCTCCCCGCTCCACCTCCGGCAGCATCCGGTCAATGGCAAACTTGTCGTTGTTCTCGCACAGGCCGCCGGTGACATCATACTTGTGGTCGCAGGGGGCGTCCTCCTTGCCCATGACGGTGATATGGTGGTAGGCGCCGTACATGGCAGGGCGCATCAGGTTGGCGGCACAGGCGTCCACGCCTACATATTCCTTGTAGGTGTGCTTGAAGTGGAGTACCTTGGTGACCAGGCAGCCGTTGGGCCCCAGCATGAAGCGGCCCAGCTCGGTGTAGATAGCCACATCTCCCATGCCCGCGGGCACCAGGATCTGCTCAAACTGCTTCCGCACCCCCTCACCGATGGCGGCAATGTCGTTGGCGGGCTGGTCGGGCTTATAGGGGATACCCACTCCGCCGGACAGGTTGATGAAGCAGATATCACAGCCCGTCTCCTGCTCCAACTCCACCGCCAGCTGGAACAGGATGCCCGCCAGGGTGGGATAGTACTCATTGGACAGGGTGTTGGAGGCCAGGAAGGCGTGGATGCCGAACCGCTTGGCTCCCATGGCCTTCAACTTTTTGAAGCCCTCAAAGAGCTGCTCCCGGGTGAAGCCGTACTTGGAGTCGCCGGGGGTATCCATCACCTGGAAGCCCTCGGTAGATGCGCCGATGGTGAAGGTACCGCCGGGGTTGAAGCGGCAGGAGATGGTCTCGGGGATATATCCGATGGTCTCCTTGAGAAAGTCAATGTGGGTGAAGTCATCCAGATTGATAGTAGCCCCCAGCTGGGCGGCCATCTTGAAATCCTCCGCCGGGGTATCGTTGGAGGAAAACATAATCTCCGGCCCGGTGAGACCGCAGCGCTGGGAGAGCATCAGCTCGGTGAGGGAGGAGCAGTCGGCGCCGCAGCCCTCCTCCCGCAGGATCTTCAAAATGGCAGGATTGGGGGTAGCTTTCACGGCAAAATATTCTTTAAAGCCCGGATTCCAGGCAAAGGCAGCTTTCAACCGCCGGGCATTTTCCCGGATGCCTTTTTCGTCATACAGGTGGAAGGGTGTGGGGTACTGCTGGGTGATGGAGCGCAGCTGCTCCGCTGTCACAAAGGGTCGTTTCATGGGGTCACCTTCTTATCTTTTGTTATTTACTATAGTAAAGTTTCGGCCATCTGTCAATGTACAGATCATCCTTTGTTTCCCAATTTCACAAATCCATCTTTAGAATTATGCCCAAATGTGCAAAATATCACCGGCCCTCCTTGCATATATAACGCTGTTTTGATATAATATCATGAATTTAGAATGCGGACAGGGGGCGTTTGTTTTGAAAGGGAAGGTATTGCAGCAGACAGACGCTATGGCTAGGAGGCAATTGTTTTTTCTATGAAAAAGCAGTTGCTTTTTTTCTGCCCGCATGGAAAGAGAGGAATGTTGAATGAACGACACCCGCACCCCCGGCAGTGAGCCCATCCGGGATGCACGCACCCTTGGTCTGCCCAAGATGCTCATCCTGGGCCTGCAGCATATGTTCGCCATGTTTGGCGCCACTGTGCTGGTCCCCATCCTGGTTCAGGGCTACGGCCTGCCCCTGTCCATCCAGACCACCCTGTTCTTCGCCGGTATCGGCACCCTGTTCTTCCATATCTGCACCCGTTTGAAGGTACCTGCTTTCCTGGGTTCTTCCTTTGCCTATCTGGGCGGCTTCTCTGCCGTGGCTGCTCTGGACGCCGGTAAATACGCCGGCATGGACCCGGCCGTCAAGCTCCAATATGCCTGCGGCGGCATCGTGGTGGCCGGTCTGCTCTATGTGGTACTGGCCGCCATCATCAAGCTGGTGGGCGTGAAGAAGGTCATGCGCTTCCTGCCCCCCGTGGTCACCGGCCCCATCATCATCCTCATCGGCCTGAACCTGGCCCCCTCCGCCGTCTCCAACGCCTCCTCCTGCTGGTGGCTGGCCATCGTGGCCATGGCCATCATCATCGTGGCCAACATCTGGGGCAAGGGCATGATCAAGATCATCCCCATCCTGCTAGGTGTGGTGGGCTCCTACGTCATCGCCGTCATTGCCAACGCTATGGGCGCCACTGCTCTGGACACCGCCGGCAATGTGGTGCCTCTGATCGATTTCTCCGGCGTGGCCGCCTCCGCCCCTGTGGGCCTGCAGCCCTTCTTCACGGATTTCACCGGCTCCATTGCCAGGTTTGACCTGACCTCCATCCTGGTTATGGCTCCCATCGCCATCGCCGCCATGATGGAACACATCGGCGATATGTCCGCCATCTCCGCCACTGTGGGCGAGAACTTCCTGGAGAACCCCGGCCTTCACCGCACCCTCATCGGCGACGGCATCGCCACCTCTCTGGCCGGTCTGTTCGGCGGCCCCGCCAACACCACTTACGGCGAGAACACCGGCGTGCTGGTGCTCTCCCGTGTGTATGACCCCAAGGTGGTCCGTCTGGCCGCTATTTACGCGGTGATTCTGTCCTTCTCCCCCGCCTTTGCCGCCATCGTCAACTCCATTCCCACCGCTATCATCGGCGGCGTGTCCTTCATTCTCTACGGCATGATCTCCGCCATCGGCGTGCGCAACGTGGTGGAAAACCGGGTGGACTTTACCAACTCCCGGAACCTGATTATCGCCGCCGTCATTCTGGTGTGCGGTCTGGGCTTCTCCAACGGCATCACCTTCTCCATCGGTGAGGCCCATGTTACCCTCACCAACCTGGCCATCGCCGCCATTGCCGGTATCGCTCTCAACGCCATCCTGCCCGGCAAGGACTATGAGTTCGGCTCCGACGTCACCGAGGGCCGTTCCGGCGACTTCGGCCGGTACTGAGCCCATCCAAAGCAACCGCAGCCGCCTGCTGCGGTTGTTTTTTGCTCATTCTGACCTTATTATATTTTTTATATCTGGCGTTTGAATAAAGGTCAGTCCAGCGCTATAATCAAGGCAAAGAGAAAGAACAAAGGAAGTGTTCTCCATGCGATCCCGTTCCAATTCTACGCTGAAAATCGCCGTTTTGGCCATGATGGCCGCTCTGGTGTTTGCCAGCAACTACCTTCGCATCACCATGCCCATCGCCATCGGAGGCAATACCTCCTTTACCCTGGCCAACATCATGTGCTGTCTGTCGGGCCTGCTGCTGGGCCCCATCGGCGGTCTGGCCTCCGGTCTGGGCTCCGCCCTGTATGACCTGACCAATCCCCTGTTTGTGTCTGAGTGCTGGCTTACCTTCCTGACCAAGGGCGCCATGGGCCTGGGCGCCGGTCTGGTGATGTGGAAGGCCTCTCACCGGGAGGAGCCCACCTATCCCCGCTGCCTGTCCGGCGCGGCTCTGGGCTGCGTGATCTACTATATTCTCTACTTTGCCAAGAGCTACTTCTATAACGGCCTGCTGGTGGACGGCCTGACCCCCACCGTGGCGCTGGCCACCCTGCCGCTGAAGGTACCCGCCTCCATCTTCAATGCGGTACTGGCTCTGGTAGCCGCTCCCCTGCTGTGCGTGCTCATCCGCAGCGCTCTGAAGCGCTCCCACCTGAAGCTGGTCTGACAAACCTATGAAAAATGCCCGCTGCAAAAAGCAGCGGGCATTTTTTATGCTTTTACAGGACGGCCTTGATGCGCTCCACAGCCTGACGGGTGGCCTCAGCCTCGCCAAAGGCGGTGAGACGAATGTAGCCCTCGCCGCTGGGACCGAAGCCAGCGCCGGGGGTGGTGACCACGTTGGCCTCCCGCAGCAGCTTGTCGAAGAAGTCCCAGGAGCCCATGCCGTCGGGGGTGCGGGCCCAGATATAGGGGGAATTCTCTCCACCGGATACGGTAAGACCGGCAGCAGCCAGGCCCTCCCGGATGACCTTGGCGTTATTCAGGTAATAGTTGATGGTCTCCTTCACCTGAGCACGGCCCTCAGGGCTGTACACGGCCTCAGCGCCCCGCTGGACCACATAGGGCACCCCGTTGAACTTGGTGCACTGGCGGCGGTTCCACAGGCTGTTGAGGGAGGTGCCATCCCGCTCCAGCTCCTTGGGGATGACGGTGTAGGCGCAGCGGGTACCGGTAAAGCCGGCGGTCTTGGAGAAGGAGCGGAACTCAATGGCGCAGGTGCGGGCCCCCTCGATCTCAAAGATGGAGTGGGGAATGGCGGGATCGGTGATGAAGGCCTCGTAGGCGCTGTCAAAGAGGATGACGGCGCCGGTGGCGTTGGCATGATCCACCCAGGCCTTCAGCTGCTCCCGGGTGGCCACGGCACCGGTGGGATTATTGGGGAAGCACAGGTAGATCAGGTCCACCTTCTCCTCCGGGATGGCAGGAGAGAAGCCGTTGGCCGCCACGCAGGGCATATAGACCAGGTTGGTCCACCGGCCGGCGTCGGCGTCGTAGTCCCCGGCCCGGCCAGCCATGGCGTTGGTGTCCACATACACGGGGTACACCGGGTCGCACACCGCCACCACGTTGTCAATGCCGAAGATATCGCCGATGTTGCCGCAGTCGCTCTTGGCGCCGTCGGACACAAAGATCTCATCGGGCTGGATATCCACGCCCCGGTCCTTGTAGTCGTGCTGGGCAATGGCCTGCCGCAGGAAGTCGTAGCCCTGCTCCGGGCCGTAGCCGTGGAAGCCCTGGGCAGTGGCCATCTCGTCCACCGCCTTGTGCATGGCGGCGGTAACGGCGGCAGGCAGGGGCCGGGTCACATCGCCGATGCCCAGCCGGATCAGGGTCCGGTCCGGGTTCTCAGCGCTGTAAGCGGCCACCCGCCGGGCGATCTCGGAAAACAGATAGCTGCCGGGCAGCTTGTTGAAATTTGCATTGATGGTTGCCATTGTGTTCTCTCCTTTGCGTTAAACAGGGTATTCTCCTTCAAAGACCGTATTGGCCGGTCCTGTCATAATCATTTCCATCTCATTGTCCGGCCACTCCAGTTCCAGCACGCCGCCGGGCAGTTCCACAGCGGCTCGTCTGCCGCACTTGCCCTGGACCACCGCTGCCGCCAGAGCGGCACAGGCCCCGGTGCCGCAGGCCAGCGTTTCCCCGCTGCCCCGCTCCCACACCCGCATGACCAGCCGGTCCGGAGCAGCACAGCGGACAAACTCCGTGTTGACGCCCTGAGGAAAGGCGTCATGGTGCTCAAAACAGGGACCCAACTGTTCCAGGTCCAGTTCCTCCGGGCGGTCCACAAAGAGGACGGCGTGTGGGTTGCCGATGGATACCGGGGTAATCTGCCACATACGCCCTCCCGCTGTCAGCTCCATGGCTGTCCTTACCTGTGGGCGGCCCATATTCACCCGGACCGCCTTCACCAGGCCGTCCTCGGTCAGCAGCTCCAAAGTACGCAGGCCGCCGCCAGTCTCGATGGTCAGTTTCTTTTTGTGGGTCAGCCCCTTGTCATAGACGTACTTGCCCAAACACCGGATGCCGTTGCCGCACATCTCCCCCTCCGAGCCGTCGGCGTTGAACATCCTCATTCGGAAGTCCGCCCGTTCCGAGGGACAGATACAGATGATACCATCGCTGCCCACACCGAAGTGACGATCGCTCATTCGCCGGGCCAGAGCAGGCAGGTCCTCCGGCAAGCCGTCCAGACCGTTGAGATAGATATAGTCGTTGCCCAGGCCCTCCATCTTGGTAAATCGCATATGGTCCCTCCTGTTGTCGGAATATGCGGCGGGGGGGGGGGGGGGGGGGGGGGGGGCGGGGGGGGGGGGGGGGGGGGGGGGGGGGGGGGGGGGGGGGGG
>NZ_NFHA01000053.1:0-10870 GCF_002159225.1 Flavonifractor sp. An91
CGCAGATTGATTGTTTTCATAGGCTTACCTCCTGAAAATGGGAGAGGCGGGCAGCTTGTCCGCTGTCCGCCTCCCGCTGGGATAAGGGAAACAATCCCTTTCACTTGGTAGCCCGAAAAGGGGTCATTCGTATGGGTGGTTTCTCAAAATTTTTTTGAAAATTTTTCTGACCGCTTCAATGGAGCCTTGCACCGAACTCTTGGAGCAGCCGCACAGGGCAGCGATCTCCGAAAAACTCAGCCCGTCCAGGGCATAGAGCAGGAACCGGCGGCGCTGGGTCTCGGTGCAGGTGTCCAGGACGGCCACCAGCTCGCCCAGCGTTTCCATGCGGCAAAGGTAGTCCTCCGGCGTTTCGCCGTAGATACCCACGCCCTCGGTGGCAACTATGTACTCGTCAAACTCCCGGCCATCCCAGTGCCGCCGCTGCTCATGGGACAGGTTCTCGGTTTTGTGGTCGGCCCGGTCAAGAAATTCATAGACTTCCAGTGTGACCTCCACGGCCACAGCTTGTCCGTTGTAATGGATGGTGACTTCCATCTGCCTTTCCTCCGTTCAGATTTTTTGCGGGAAAATCTGAACGGGGCGGCGGGGAGCGGCACCGGGGACAGGGTTCGGGCCATGTTGACCCGATATTCCGGCCCCACAGGTATGAAAAAACGCCCGGACAGCAGAAAGCTATTCGAGCGCAAAAAATACGGTATTCAGTTACATTGTGACAATTTTCGCACCGGCTGCCAGACGGGGCCTGTTCGGTGGCTGGGCTTTTTTTGACGGTAGTGCAAATATCGTCTGAATTTGTCGGCGGTCAGTGTGCTTCACGGCGGCTCCCTCCTAAAGCCGCCGTGTCAGCGTATAGGCGTCACTCCTTTGTCGAAGGCATAAGGAACGGCGGCCTTGATGTTACTCAAAACCGCCGCAGTACCCTGAAAATCCATTATGGGCGCACGAAGCTGCCTGCCCTGCAACGGTTTTTTTCTTTCCCCGTCTGGCGGGGCAGGATAGCTTGGCTTATTCGGTTTATTCTTGCTCCTGTTCGGCTGCCTCTTTCAGCCGTGAAAAGCTTTCATCGCTGATGATGTGTTCAATTAAGACTGTTTCTAAAATAGTTCTCCATCGTTGGCAATAAATTCATTCAGATGCCTCAACTCCTGTTTTAGAAAATATAGATTACTTTTTTCTATGCATATAGGAACTAATTTCCCAATTTCCAACCAGATGCCTTTTCACGGGCGTGGATGAAGTCTGCATAGATTCCAGTTCGATGGAGAAGTTCCTTATGCGTTCCTTCCTGAACAATCCGGCCATTTTCAATCGCAATGATGTGGTCTGCTTTTTCAACAGTTTTAATACGATGGGCAATCATAATGACCGTTTTGTTTTCTGTTAATTCTTCGATGGCCGCTAAAACCTCATGCTCGTTTTCGGTATCTAACGCACTGGTAGTTTCATCTAAAATGATAATTGGAGCATCCTTCAAAATTGCTCTTGCGATGGAAATCCTCTGCTTTTCTCCACCAGACAGGTTGTTGCCGCCCTCCTGCACAAGCGTATCATACCCCTCTGGCAGAGCCATGATAAAATCATCACATCTTGCCGCTTTTGCAGCAGCCCGGACTTCTTCCAATGTGGCAGTTGGTTTACCAAACCGAATATTGTTGAGAATCGTATCCTCAAACAAATACACTTTTTGAAAGACCACACTGATTTTGCTCATCAATTCTTCTGTGGGAATGTGACGAATATCTGCGCCGCCAATCAGGATTCGGCCTTTCTTCACTTCAAAAAATCTCGGAATCAACTGGCAAAGGGTTGTTTTCCCCGAACCTGACGGGCCTATGATTGCGGTAAAAGATCCCGCCTTAATTGCAGTATCAATATGGCTCAAAACTTCATTGTCGCCATAGGAGAAAGAAACATCTTCAAATATAATTTCATCGGATGCAATATGTTGCTCCGGGGATGCCACTTGAATTTGTTCCATCTGTGTCAATGAATTTGTTTCTTTCAAGGCACTATCCAGAATACCGATCATGGATAGTACAGAGCCGGCCTGATTCATTGAGGAAAATGCCATAAAGCTAAGAATAATCAGCACAAGGCACTTTTCCACAGAATAAATATCAAACTCTGTATATCCAAAAACGGAAGTAAAAATAATAGCCGTTTCAAAAATAGAGAGTACTACACCGGCAGCAATCTGTGACGGAATGGAACCACTAGACAGAGCGATGTTTTCATTACAGCTACCCTGAATGGCATCCTTTAAGCGTCTGTCCCCATTTTTGAAGCTGAACGCTTTTGTCACTTTGATACCTTGGAGAAATAGAAGTGCAGCAGCACTTAATTTGCTCTGTGCTTCGCTTCTTTTTGGCGCATCTCTTCTCGACACACGAATCTGCCAGTTTACTACTAAAAGGTATGCTGCCATTCCCAATAGGCTTATAAGGGCAATTCGCCATTCATAAAAGAACAATCCAATCAGCAACGACACCGTACCTAAAACGCCGCCCACAACTCGGATCAAAGCGGATGGCGCAGATGTTTCGATTTCAGAAAGCGTTGTCGTCAAGACAGAGTTAATTCGCCCCACAGAAAAGTTATCAAAAAAGCCTAAATAGGCATTTTTGAGAATTTCCCCAAATTCAAATCTTTTATCTCCCACCATCCCGAATCCGGCTGACATAGAAGTGAGTTGCATCTTGTAGCTGAAAATGAAGACCCCAACAATATACAGAACGGCCAGTGCAAAAACCGCGATCACCGCATTTGAAAGCGGGTATCTGCCAAACAGCGCATAAATCGCTATAATAACGGCAAACATCTTTGCCATTAAAAACAAGCCTTCAAGGAAAGAGAATATAATTGCATTTCTATATTCCTTTTTTCTTTTGCTGCTGAAATTCCATATCAGCTTAAACGCATTTAGCATGATGTGCCTTCACCTCCTATATTTGAAATGTTCCATAGCCGCTTATAACCGACACAATTATTCAACATGGTTTCGTGTGTCCCTGAGCATAATATCTGCCCATCTTTCACAAATGCAATCTGATCGGCGTTCATAATTGTCTGTAGCCTATGGGCTACCACAATCAGGGTTTTGCTCTTACTTGCCGCTGCCAATGCCTCCTGAATCGCCACCTCATTCTCTGGATCGGAACTGGCCGTTGCCTCATCGAGGATCATAATGGGAGCGTTTTTCATCATGGCTCTTGCGATTGCTATGCGTTGCTTCTCACCGCCGGACAATCTGTTTCCGGCTACTCCCGCTTGGGTATGATAGCCGCCAGGTAGCTTACTGATAAAGTCATGGCAGCCGGTCTTTCTGCAAACGTCTATGACATCTTCATCTGTAGCTGTCGGTTTGGCAATCCTGATGTTCTCCATGATATTCATATCAAAAAGGTAAGTATCCTGATCCACATAGGCAATCAAAGAATTAAGCTGCTCAATGGACAGCTCCTTAATCGGTGTGCCACCGATCGTAATAGTTCCATCATCTGCATCCCAATAACCTGCCAGCAATTTTGCGATTGTAGATTTGCCGCTTCCTGATGGGCCTACTAACGCCAGCATCGTATTTTGTGGAATAGTGATGGACACATCTTTTACTGCAGGCTTTTCGCTTTGCTCATAGGAAAAGGTAATATGATCCATTCCAATAGCAAAAGAAGAAACATCGGCTGTTGCGATTTCAGCCCGCTCAAGTTCGGGCGCATCCAATATATCTTTTATTTCTCCTGCAACAACATTCATGCTTGATAATTGATCCATATAGGAGGATGCCTTTGAAATAGGCCCAAACACACCAAGGGATATAATCATAAATAAAAACAGGACAGAAGGTGCCAACGTGCCGTTTCCGTAAAAAATCAAGCCGAAAATTAAAACACCAAAAATAGAAACAGGTGCGATGCTATAGCTAAGAGAGGCATATATCTGAGTGCTTTTCATCCAATCGACAGAGTATGAGGCGTGGTGATCTACCGCATTGGCATACTTTTCATAACTTGACTCAGCCTGATTGAAAGTTTTGATGACTTCAATACCACCCACATATTCCACTACTGCCTGATTCATACTTTTTCCAGCAGCAATCTGGCCAGCAAATTTTTTGTCGTAATCTTTCATCATTCCACTGCTTGCGGCCAATCCTATGATAATCCACAGCAGGACACAAAGTGCCAGCCGGAAATCAATAGAAAACATCCAAATGATAAGGCCAATGGGAATACATAAATTTGCGGTCATTTCTGGTAGAAAATGCGCCAGAGTTTTTTCCACTTCTTCAACCCTGTCAACCAGTACGGTTTTCAGCCTGCCGCTCCCTTTCCTTTCAAAATAGCCAAGAGGCAGCCGTATCAGCTTGCCGGACAGGGCAAGCCGTATATCTCTAAGGGTTTTGAAGGCCGCTTTATGGGAAATATAAGTGGATAGGTTCAAAAAAACAGCGTTCAAAATCTTGCACAGACCAGCTACGCCTATGATGAGAAATAATTGAACAAACGATCTGTCTCCTTCAAAAATTTCCCCGCACAATACCCCAACAACACCATATACGGCTAAACCGCAGAATACGGCGAGCAGGCTGACGATGATTGACAGCGCAAACTGTCCTCGATAAGGGCGTATATATTCACCCAATTCTTTAAAGAAAGATGGTTTTTCTGATTTTGGCTCTTTTTTCATTGCTTTCCCTCCTTAAGTGATTGCCAAGTAGACACCTATCAACTTATTGCAACAGAAAATAGTCCCTCAAAAGGGTATGTGTGCTTTTATCTATTGCATATTGATTGATCACTTTTCCAGCTTCGATATGTACTACATAGGTACAGCAATGATAAATTAGCTCCACATCATGGGTGATAACAAAAACGGATTTTCCAAGTTCTTTGAGCTGTTTTAGACACAAAGCTACCTCTTTCATGTGTTTGTAATCCAATCCGCTGGTAGGTTCGTCCATTACAACATACTCTCGGTCTGAGGCTAACGCAGTGGCAATCGCAACCCGTTGTTTTTCTCCACCGGATAGGGACATGGGATGCCTTTTTGCGTATTCAGACAATCCAAGCTGTGCCAATATCTCAAGAGCTTGTTGTTCATCTGGATTTTTCATGCTGATCAGCAGCTCATCCATAACACTCTCGGTAAAGAGCTGATGATTGACGTCCTGCATGACCATATAGCACTGTTTCAGGCGCTCTTTATACAAAAGGGTCATATCTCCATCACGCATCATTCCTGCTTTTTCAATCCCGCAAAGACACCGCCCAAAGGTGCTTTTAGCTGCCCCATTGTTTCCAATAATGGCTATGATTTCATTCTTGGGAACGCAGAAATTTTCAAGCTGCAGGCACTCTTTTTGCCGTTTATAGGAGAAACGGAATTTTTCAAAACACAACGACTGTTTACCCGCCGCACCTGCAGGTTCAGGCTCCAGGCAGCGGATGTCCGGTGTTCTAAGTCCAAGGGCACTGAGCTTTTCCATATCCTGCTTTCGTAATTCGTCCGCAGACAAATCAAAGACTTTTTTTCCTTTCGCGAGGCATACAAACCTGTCTGCAATGTGGGTCAGATAATACAAACGATGCTCGGATATAATTACGGTCTTGCCCTGTGCCTTCCATTTTTGAATGATTTTTGCGAGTATGGAAATGTGCCTGACATCCAAATTTGACGATGGCTCATCTAAAATCATAACATCGGGCGCTGTTACGCATACCGATGCACAGGCTATCATTTGCTTTTCGCCGCCAGACAGATGAAATAAGCTCTTTCCGAGCAAACGTTCAATTTTGAAGTCTTTTACCGTTTCTCTTACTCTTGCAACGATTTCATCTTTGGGATACCCAAGGTTTTCACAGGCAAAAGAAAGCTCGCTGTCCGTATCCACATTAAAAAATTGGGATCTCGGATTTTGAAACACACTGCCAGTATTTTCTGCAATCACATATAAGGGCATTTTCGTAATATCTCTGCCGTTTACTCTTACCGCCCCCGTCAAATCGCCCTTATAAAAATTGGGGATCAGGCCATTCATAAGCCGTGTGACTGTGGTTTTTCCGCATCCAGATTCGCCGCAAAGAACCACTACTTGCCCCTTTGGTATAGAGAGGCTCAGATGATTGACTGCGCCCATCTGTTCGTTCCCTTGGTAATAGAAACTCACATTTTCAATTTCAATCATAGTGCGCCTCCTTAAAGATTCAATAAAGAACAGATTTGGTTCTGGAAACAGAAGACAAGGATACAACAAACACAGATTCCGAAAATCAGCCAGTCCCAAAGATGAAATCCTATGTCGCACATATTGGTGCGCTTTTTGGGAGAGCCAAGCCCTCTTGTAAGTGCAGAACAGGAGAGATCTTCACCCGCCTTCACAGTTGAAATAATCAGAGGCACGACTCTGTATTCGAGCATGAGCATTGGATTTTTAGGAGTGATCCCTCTCATTTTCATTGCGTCGTTGATTGCTCCCGCATCCTCCTTAACCGTAGGGAAAAAGCGAAATACAACGGATAACGGAATCGTGATTTTGTCAGTAATGTGCATTTTCTTCATCGAACCTATAAATTCGCTGACGGATGTGGTTGTCATAAGGAAAAATGCTGCAATGACGCAAGGAGTAAATCTGGTTATGATCGCAGACACCATAAGCACGATAAAACCAGACACCCCATTCCCAAAAGCTCCCCAAGATAGTTCCAGCACAAATCCGAGAACATATAAAGCAAAATACAAAAACCCGGCCCAATATTTAGCCGACAGGAGCAGGAGGACAAACGGAATAAGAGCCAGGAGAGGCTTCAAATACAGCATCAGTCCGCTGTTATCTGTACTGAGTATGAGGGTGCATAAAGTAATCAACAGGAACAATTTCGTCCTCGGATCAAACCGTATTCCTTTTCTGTTAGAAGGTGATGCTAATAATTCTGAGGCGGGCATTATAAAATCCCCGCTTTCTCAAAGTGCTTTTTCATGATTCTTTTGCCAATCAATGCTCCAAGCAGACCGCAGATAAAATTGAGTCCCACAAAAAGCAGCAAACTCCACCATGGAGTATAAGCCAGCACCTGTGTGCCATAGTCCGCGCTATATCCACCCTGGGTATACTTTGCCAGTGTGTCCTGTGCAAAGAAGTACCATGGAATTAGAGAGCCAGATGTCCAAATTGAGAAAACGGCATATCCAATCAAATTGTGCTTAAAGCTTTTGTAGTTTCCTTTTTTCATGATTAAATCACCGAGCAGTCCAAAGACCAAGCCGGTAGGGGCACACCAAAAACCCATTCCTGTAAGTCCCACAAGCAGTCCGGTCAATACGCCCATAAGAGTAACCAAGCCAAACTTTTCAACCTTTGTTGTGTACAGCATAAATACAGTTCCATTGATGAGCGCCCAAACTGCCGGGAAGAATGGAACCATAATGGGAATAGAAACGAGAAGAGATAACGCTGCTCCGATCACAAAATAGATGACCGTGAAAATACCTAAGGTGATTAAATCTTTTGCTCCAATTTTGCTGTTCATGCGAAAACCTCCAAATCATTATGTATTTGCGTTTTGTATTTAAGCCCGTTAGTTAGCTAAACCTAACCTGCGGACAAAATTTTTTCTGCCTTATTGCAGTATTCTTTCAAACAGGTCTCTCCAACCTGCTTCAAGAAAAGTCTCGACAGTTTTCATACAGGAGACCGCTTTTTCTTTACTGTAGCCTTTTTCTAAAATCTGCTGATAATAGTGAAACTGTTCTCCCATAATCATTCCAACACCATCCAGATCAATATCGCCTTGCGCCATCTCCTTCAGAAAAGTCACTGTCTCCACTGTTTTATGTTCCATCATTTTTTGCATCATGGCATAAATAGAACTTCCTTCACTGCGACAGAAAAACAGGATACATTCATCGTAATACTGAAAGAGAATATCCAGATAGATTTTTTCTTCCTTACGAATTGCGTCCAGAAGATCATCCACATTTTTACTTTCCAGCAGATCATAATACATTTTTCCGATTGGTTCCGATTGAGTCTTGACGGCAGAAAGAAAATTGCTCACCAAACTGCAAAATAAGTCATCTTTACTGTCATAGCGGGTATATACAGCTCCCGGTGTCACTCCTGCACGATCAGCGATTTTGCGGATTGATGCTTTCTGAAAACCAAATTCCATAAATTCATCAAAGGCCGCCTTAATAATCTTATCGTCAAGGGAATGGTCTTTTAATGCCATATAACTAATCCTCCTTTCATGATTACACCGTAATCAATTACAGTGTAATCATATCGCTTTTACGCCCCAATGTCAATAATGAATTTGTTAATAAAGCCTTAAGTACAGAAAAACAGCACAGCGAAAGTAAAATGAGCGCCAGGGATTGTTCTCTGGCGCTCACCCTATTATTGAAATATCAACTCGGATTGTATAACTTCCTCTGCCTGTGCTTTCAGCGTGTTCATCAGCCCCACCCAGCGCATGGGGTCACGGGCTTTCAGATCCTCGGTTACGCCTGCCGCCTCCATCATGCGGGGCAGCATGGCATCCATCCGTTCACGCGCCGCCCGGTCAATCTCCAACAGGTGCGGGTACAACTTTTCGCTTAAAATCAAGCTGCTGTAAAGGCCGGGCCGGTGTTCCTTCAGGTAGCGTTGCCGCATACGGCCATACTTGCCGATGGGGGCCTCCGGCTGCTCGGACAACTCCAGGTCGGGGATGTAGTAATCCCCGCAGCGGGTGTAAGTCAATTCGTTCATGTTTGTCCTCCTTTGCACTGTGATGGTTAAACTGCGGCGCTGGCCGGTAAGGTGGCCTTGCGCGGCTCCTGTCTGGGTAACTGGCTGGCGGGGATAAAAATGCCCTTCTCCATGTCCTCGGCCCGGATCGCGGCCTTTGCCGCCTCCACCTGGGCCTTGCGCTTGGCGTTGTAGCGTTCTTCCCATTCCTTCTGCTTGCCGTTGGCCTTGCGGCGCAAGTAGTTCTGGTGAAGCCTGTCCTTGCGTTCCTCCTTCTTCCGCAGTTCTTCCTGTTCCTCCGGGGTCAGGGGAACCGGCTGCAAGGCGGGCGGGATATACCGGCCCACAAAGTTGAAGTAGATTTCAACCTCCTGTGTGGTGTCCTGGCTGCCTTTGCGGGCGCGTTCATGGACAAGGATTTTCTCTACAAACTCGTTGAGCATGGTGTTTGTCAGCGTGTCAAAATTCTCGTACTTATCAATCAGGGCAATAAACTTCTCCGCAGATTTCCGGCTCTGCTCATAGCCGGTAACGGCCTTTTCCAGTTCAGCGATTTCCGCATTGAGGGCGTCCTGCTCTTTGGCGTACTGTGCGTCCAGCGCCTCATACCGGGCGTCCGGCAGTTTGCCCAGGGCATTGTCCTCATAGATTTTGCAAATCAGCTTTTCCAGTTCCCCAGCCCGCTTTTGGGCGGCGGCCAGCCGTTTCCGCTTCTTGGATATATCGGCGGTCTGCTGGGCGGCCTGCGTTTCCTGGACGGTGCGGATAAACTCGGCCCGGTCATTTTTAGAATACTCCGCGATGGCCCGGAGCATATCGGTTATCAGGGTCAGGACGGCCTCGGCCCGGATGCGGTGCTGTGTGGGGCAAAGGGAGCCGATAGGGTACTTACTGTACTGGCTGCAAGTAAACTGTGGGTCACGCTTGCCGTTATTGACGCGATGGACATACATCTTGCCGCCGCAGTCGGCACAGTACATCAGGCCGGTCAGAGGATGGGCCTCGCCCCAGCCGTCCGGGTAACGCCGGACATTTGCCCGGATGCGCTGCACATTGTCAAAGGTTTCCTGGTCGATGATGGCCTCATGGGTGTTCTCGAAAATCGTCCACTCGCTTTCGTCAACATAGTGGCTTTTCTTATCCTTGAAGTGCTTGCGGGTCTTGAAATTAATGGTGTGGCCCAGGTATTCCCGCTTTTTCAGAATATTCACAATGGTGGACGATCCCCAGCCGTAGGGGTCTTTGACCGGCTTTGACCTGTTTACGCCTTCGTGAAAGCGTGCCAGATGGACAGCGGGGATTTCAACCTTTGCCTCAGACAGCAGCTTGGAAATCTGATAGGGGCCGTAGCCCTCCATTGTCAGGGAAAAGATGCGGCGTACCACTTCGGCGGCTTCTTCGTCCACAAGCCAGTGTTCCCGCTTTTCGTCCCACAAATAGCCGTAAATGACGGTGCCGGTCAGGTGCTTGCCGCTCATGCCTTTGGACTTGAACACGGAGCGGATTTTTCGGCTGGTGTCGCGGGCATAAAACTCGTTCATGATATTGCGGAACGGGGTAAAATCATCGTCACCTTTCAGACTGTCCACGCCGTCGTTGATGGCGATCAGCCGGACGCCGCGCTGCCGCAAAATCTCCATGACTTGGCCGACTTTCAGATAGTCGCGCCCCAGGCGGCTCATGTCCTTTATGACAATGGCCTCCACCCGTCCGGCCTCGACTTCCTCCATCATCGCCAGAAAGCCGGGGCGGTCAAAACGGGTTCCCGATACGCCATCATCGGTGAAGTGGGTGGGGTTCGGTAGACCATTCCGGCGGGCATAGTCCTCTAACATCTTTTTCTGGTTGGAGATGGAATTGCTCTCGCCCTGTAACTCATCATCACGGCTCAAACGCTCATACAGAGGAGTGATTTTCTCGTTTCTCATGGCTGTACCTCCTGAAATGAAAATGCTCTAAGTGACTGCTTCACTAACCATGACAAAAACCATGATTAAGAAGTCACTTAGAGCATACATCTCCGCTGGCAAGTTTGTACTTCTTGTACTGCTTGACCGCAAAGCAATCCGGCTTGCGCTTTTCCAGCCCGGCGAACATATAATCCACCGCGTTCATGTAGTCCTCGTCGTTTTCCTTCAC
>NZ_NFHA01000054.1:0-10470 GCF_002159225.1 Flavonifractor sp. An91
GGGTAGGGATGGGCTCGGCGGAGGGCATCACCACCGGGGTGGGCGTGGCGGCGGCCTGTTCCCCGCCCTGTCCGGCGCAGCCGGTACACAGCAGCGCCGCCAGCAGCGCCAGGCAGCACAGTCGTCTCACTGCCGCCACCCCATCTCCCGCTCGTAGGCCAGGATGGTCTCCAGGTTGGCCTGCTCGTAGGCATTGAACACGCTGGTGTCAAAGGTGGAGGCGTTGAGCCCCTCCACCGGGGTGTACCAGTTCTGCCGGTCAAAATAGTCCTGGATCTCCTGGCTGGAGAATTGATAGCCGTACCGGGCATAGATCTCGTTGCGGATCAGGCTTACCTCCTCCTTGGTGAAGGGGGCCAGATCGCTCTTATCGATGTACTGGCTGTCGGTGGGCAGCAGATAGTCGCCGTCCATGGTGTCCGGATCGTCGTCGTCCCGGCTGCCCAGCAGCTCCAGCCAGATGTCGCCCCAGCCCGCCGAAGCGGCCTGGCTGTAGGTGATGCCGTAGTAGGTCCACTCATGCAGGCCGTCGTCGTACCAGTAGGCCTCATAGGGGGAAGATCCGTCGGAGCTGCCGTTGACATAGAGGTTCATCCACTCATCCAGCCAGCCCTGCTCCCAGGCCTCCCGGAAGGTGGTTCCATTGATCCGGCTAGTGAGCAGCTGGTCCATATCCAGCTGAATGGGATAGCTGCTCTGCTCCTGATCGGGGGTCTGGGTGGGCTTGTCGTCCTCCTCCGGCGGCACGCTCTCGGGGGGCTGAGACTCCGTCACAGCGGAGGGGCTGGGGCTGGCCTCAGCATCGGAAGAAGTGGGCTTCAGAATGCCCATAGCCATCACCAGGACCACAATCGCGCCGATCACCAGCACACACAGAATCACCGCCAGGGCAATGTAGCCCCCCTTCCGGCGGGGCGGATCCTGCTCAGGCTCGAACGGCTCTACAGGGGCCCGCCGGGGCGGCTCCTTGGGCTGCTCGTACCTGGGCTGCTCATATTCGGGCTGCTCGTATTTGGGCGGTTCCTGTCGGGGCTGCTCCGCCGGAGCCTGGGGTCTGAGCCGGGGCGGACGGCTTTCGGGCTTGGTGGTGGGCTTGCCGCACTTGTAGCAAAAGGCGGCGGTATCCGACAGCTCCGCTCCGCAGTATTTACAAAACATGGTGCAGAAACTCCTTTCCGTCAGGCAGGCTTACAGGGTATCCACCTGATAGCCCAGGGTACGGCTCTCGCCGGGGGCCAGGGTGATGCAGAATGCCTTGTCACCCAGCTCCGGGCCCTCTCCCGCCTCGGCGGACATTCCGTGCCAGGGCTCGATGCACACATAGGGCGCCGCCTTGCCCGGCATGGACCACAGAGCCAGCAGCGGGAAGTCGTGGAAGCGCACCCGCACGCCCTTGCCGGACTTTTTGCTGTGCAGCTCCACCTGCCGGGACTTGAGGCCCCGGAAAATCAGGGTATCCATCTCGTCAAAGTATTTGTAGTCCAGGGGGAGCACGTCGGTGTCCTCCAGACAGGGCCGGGTGCGGTTCAGGTCCACCCCGTTGGCGTCGGGCACCAGGGTGGGACAGGTCTCTTTCTGCTCAAAGCGCACCTCGTAGTCGGTAAAGGCCTCCCCCTCCTCCAGGGGGCAGCGGAAGCCGGTGTGGGCCCCCAGGCAGAAGGGCATGGGCTTGTCCCCGGTGTTGGTCACCGTCACAGAGGTGGTAAAGCCGGTATCGGTGAGCTGCTGGCGCACCACCAGCCGGAAGGGATAGGGATAGACCGCCAGAGTGTCGCCGCTCTCCCGCAGCTCCAGCTCCGCCCAGTCCTCCCCCTGCCCGGCCACCGCAAACTCGCTGGTGCGGGCAAAGCCGTGGCGGTTCATGGAGACCTCTTTCCCCTCAATGTGGACCTTGCCGTCCTTCAGGCCGCCCACAATGGGGAACAGCAGGGGATTGCGCCCCGGCCAGTAGGCCGGATCTCCCGTCCAGATATATTCCAGGCCGTTTTCGTCCCGATAGGACACCAGCTCGCCGCCGTGAGTGGCCACCCTTGCGGTCCGCCCGCCCCGTTTCAGTTCCAGTTCCATCACATACGCCTCCTTGTGTTGCTACCTGCATTATACCGGCCCTTTTCCTCCAATGCAAGGCCGCGATGTTTGACATATGGCCGGTTCGGGGATAAAATAGGAGAGACTTTATAATAGGAAGGAGCAGCCACTATGCTGTTTGCCCCATATGAGCGGTTCCATTATGTCCGTTCCCCCCTGGTGGAGGTCATCTGTCAGCTTCGCTTCCCCACCATTCTGTCCATCGGCGCCAATGAGCCCGCCGCCTTCCAGGAGGCCATCCGGAAAGACTTCCCCAAGTATATGACCCGGCAGGAGCAGCTGCCCCCCAAGGTGGTAAAGAAGGGCAACGCCACCGCCCTGGAGCCCCAGAAGCCCATTACCAACTACCACTTCATCTCGGAGGACGGCCGTTGGAAGATCAACCTGACCCAGAACTTTATCGCCCTGTCCACCCTGTCCTATCAGCGGTGGGAGGACTTTGCCATCCGGCTGGACCAGGCTCTGGCCCAGTTCATCCAGACCTATCAGCCCGCCTACTTTGAGCGCATCGGCCTGCGGTACGTCAACGCGGTGTCCCGGAAGGCCCTGGGCCTGGAGGACCAGCTGTGGGACGATCTGATCCAGAGCCAGTATCTGGGCATCCTGGGTGAGCCCGACGTGGAGGAGAGCGAGATCGTCAAGTGCGCCTTGGATGTGGAGACCCCCCTGGTGGGCGGCTACCGCATGAAGCTCCATGCCGGTCCCGGCCTGGTGGGCGCCAACAATCCCCAGAACGCCAACCAGCCCAAGGAGACCCGGTTCATTCTGGACGGTGATTTCTCCGCCGCCGGTCAGGTCAACGCCGACGCCGTGCCTGAGAAGCTGGAGAAAATGCACCGCTTCGCCGTCTGCCTCTTCCGGGGCGCGGTGACCAACACCCTCCACGAGGCCATGGGCCCCACCCCCGTGGCCGAATGACCGGGGAGGTGACCATCCGTCCCGCCCGCCGGGAGGAACTGGAGGAGATCTGGGCCATGGTGGGCCGGGCGGTGGCCCACATGAACCAGCTGGGCAACCCCCAGTGGGGGGAGGACTACCCCACCCGGGACTTCTACGCCGGGGACATGAACCGGGGGGAGCTCTACGCCGCCTTCCTCGGCGGCAAGTTGGCCGGTGTGGCCTGCATCAATACCAGCGAATCTCCCGAGTACGATCCCCTGCCCTGGACCACCAGCCGCCCCGCCGTGGTGATCCACCGCATGGCCATTGATCCTACCTTCCAGCGCCATGGGGTGGGCTCCGCCCTCTTCGCCTTTGCCGAGGAGGAAGCCCGCCGCCGGGGCATTGCCGCCATGCGTATTGACACCTATTCCCTCAACGACCGGATGCAGGCCCTGATCCGCAAGATGGGCTTTTCCAAGGTGGGGGAGATCCACCTTCACGGCCGGCCCCTCACCTACCCCTGTTTTGAGAAGGATCTGCATCAGGAGGAACAGCCATGAAAAAACTGCTGCTGGTGGTGGACTACCAGAAGGACTTTGTGGACGGCGCCCTGGGCTTTGCCGGGGCGGAACGGCTGGACAGCCCCATTGCCGGGAAAATTGCCGCCTACCACGCCGCCGGTGACGACGTGGCCTTTACCCTGGACACTCACCAGGAAAACTACCTGGACACCCAGGAGGGGCGGAAGCTGCCGGTGCCCCACTGTCTGATGAATTCGGAGGGCTGGCAGCTCTACGGCAAAACCGGACAGGCCATAGACAGGAACCGGGATATGGTGGTATGCAAGCCCGCCTTCCCCTCCCTGTGGCTGGGCAACTGGCTTAAAAGCCAGGGGTATGACCGCATTGAGCTGGTGGGACTGGTGTCCTACCTGTGCGTGCTGTCCAACGCCATCATGGCCAAGGCCGCCCTGCCGGAGGCGGAGCTGGTGGTGGACGCCGCCTGCACTGCCGGTCCCGACCCCGTCCTCCACCACAACGTACTGGACCTGATGGAGGCCCTGCAGATCACGGTCATCAACCGGGAGGATTGATTGAGATGAAAGAACACATGAACTATACCCTGCTCTGTGATTTCTACGAGCTCTCTCCCAGGTGAATGTCCCATTCACCTGGGGTCCCAATCCCATTTAATATGCGGGCGGCGAAACTGAATTCCGCCGCCCTGCGCCGCTTACCGCGGCGCCCCGCCTTGCGGGGCCCCATGGTGAGCCATAAACCGGGAGGTTTGAACGCCATGAAGCAACACATGAATTACACCCTGCTCTGTGACTTTTACGAGCTCACCATGGGCAACGGCTATTTCCAGACGCCGGGCTACACCGAGCAGATTTGCTATTTTGACGTATTCTTCCGCAACGTGCCTGACGGCGGCGGCTTCGCCATTGCCGCCGGGCTGGAGCAGGTCATCGACTATGTGGAGCGGCTCCACTTCGATGAGGAGGACATTGCCTATCTCCGGGGCAAGGGCTGCTTCTGCGAGGGCTTTTTGGAGTATCTGAAGAACTTCAAGTTCACCGGCGACATCTGGGCGGTGCCCGAGGGCACCCCCATCTTCCCCCGGGAGCCCTTCCTCACCGTCCGGGCCCCCGCCATTGAGGCTCAGTTTATTGAGACCTTCCTGCTGCTCACCCTGAACCACCAGTCCCTCATCGCCACCAAGACCAACCGCATTGTGCGGGCGGCGGACGGGCGGCCGGTGAGCGAGTTCGGCTCCCGCCGGGCCCAGGGTCCCGACGCCGCCATTCTGGGCGCCCGGGCCTCCTATATCGCCGGCTGCGCAGGCACCGCCTGCACCCTGGCCGACGAGGTGTACGGCTCCCCCGCTGGCGGCACCATGGCCCACTCCTGGGTCCAGATGTTCCCCGACGAGTATACCGCCTTTAAAACCTACTGCCAGCTCTATCCCCACTCCGCAACCCTGCTGGTGGACACCTACAATGTGCTGAAGTCCGGCGTGCCCAACGCCATCAAGGCCTTCAAGGAGGTGCTGCTCCCCCAGGGCATCACCAACTGCGCCATCCGGCTGGACTCGGGCGACCTCACCTACCTGTCCCGGAAGGCCCGGCGGATGCTGGACGCGGCGGGGCTCACCGAGTGCAAGATCGTGGCCTCCAACTCCCTGGACGAGTATATCATCCGGGACCTGCTGCTCCAGGGGGCCCAGATCGACTCCTTCGGCGTGGGCGAGCGGCTCATCACCTCCAAGAGCGAGCCGGTGTTCGGCGGCGTGTACAAGCTGGCCGCCATCGAGGACAAAGAGGGGAATATTATCCCCAAGATCAAGATCAGCGCCAACCCGGACAAGATCACCAACCCCGGCTTCAAGAAGGTGTACCGCCTCTTCGACAACGAGACGGGGAAGGCCTTTGCCGATCTCATCACTCTGTGGGACGAGACGGTGGACGAGAGCAAGCCTCTGGAGCTCTTCGACCCGGACGCCACCTGGAAGCGCAGCGTGTTCACCAACTTCACCGCCAGGGAGCTGCTGGTGCCGGTGTTCCAGGGCGGCAAGCGGGTGTACGACTCCCCGCCCATCGCCGAGATGCGGGCTTGGTGCGCCGGGCAGATCGACCTGCTGTGGGACGAGGTAAAGCGATTTGAGAACCCCCACAACTACTATGTGGACCTGTCCCAGAAGCTGTGGGATCTGAAGCAGAGCCTGCTGACCCGGGAAGGAAAATAAAAGCAAACAGGACTGCCGCAAACTGTGCGGCAGTCCTGTTTTTTGTCTTATTCCAGATCCAGCTCCACCGGGCAGTGGTCGCTGCCGGTGACGTCGGCATGGATGATCTGGTCCTTCACCCGGGGCAGCAGACGCTCCGACACGATGAAGTAGTCGATGCGCCACCCGGCGTTGTTCTTCCGGGCGTTGAAGCGGTAGCTCCACCAGGTATAAGCCCCGGTCTTGTCCGGGTAGAGGGCACGGAAGCTGTCGGCAAAACCGCTCTGCAGCAAGGTAGTCATCTTGCCCCGCTCCTGGTCGGAGAAGCCTGCGTTGCCCCGGTTGGTCTTGGGGTTTTTCAGGTCAATCTCCTCATGGGCCACGTTCAAATCGCCGCACAACACCACCGGCTTCTTCTGGTCCAGGGTCATCAGGTAGGCCCGGAAATCGTCCTCCCACTGCATCCGGTAGTCGATGCGGGCCAGCCCCTCCTTGGCGTTGGGGGTGTAACAGCACACCAGATAGAAGTCCTCATACTCCGCCGTAATCACCCGGCCCTCGGTGTCGTGCTCCGGGATACCCAGGCCGTAGGTCACGGCCAGAGGCTCGGTTTTGGTGATGAGGGCGGTACCGGAGTAGCCCTTCTTCTCGGCGCTGTTCCAGTAGATGTGGTAGCCAGGCAGATCCAGCTCGATCTGGTGGGGCTGGAGCTTGGTCTCCTGGAGACAGAAGGCGTCGGCGTCCATCTCCTTAAAAAAGTCCAGAAAGCCCTTGCCCAGGCAGGCCCGCAGGCCGTTGACATTCCAGGTGATCAGCTTCATTCCCAGTCCTCCGCCTTCCATTTCATGGGTTTTCCGTCGCTGTCCAGCAGCGGGGTGATACCGCCGGCATATCCGTCGTGCATCTCCAGGTAGAGCATACCGGTCTTGGTATCCAGCAGAACCCGGGTGGCATCGGCCACACCCTGGGTGTAGATCACCTGAAAGCGCTTATCCTTTCCCATAGACACGCTCCTTTATTCCTTTCGCATCTCACCCTCCAGATGGGGGAGAAATTTCAGCATAATGGGCAGATAGGTGGCCACAAAGACCACCACCGCCCCCAGGGCCGCCCACTTCCGCGCCCGTTTGGGGGCGGCCAGGCCCAGCATGACCCCGGCAGCGCACAGGCACAGCTTCACCAGGGCCAGGTCCTTCCAGTTCATCTTTGCGATATAGGCGTCGGCGGCAGAAAACAGTCTCCTCATAAGATTCCCTCCAGTCGCAGCAGCCATTCCTTCAGTTCCAGTCCGCCCCCGTAGCCAGTGAGGGTTCCATTAGCCCCCACCACCCGGTGGCAGGGTAAAAAGATGGGCAGGGGATTGCGGTGGTTGGCCTGGCCTACCGCCCGGCTGCCCTTGGGGCAGCCCACCCGGCGGGCCAGTTCTCCGTAAGTAATGGTCTGCCCGTAGGGGATCTCCGCCAGAGCGGACCACACCCGCTGTTGAAAAGGGGTACCCTGTGGGGCAAGGGGCAGGTCAAAGTCCCGCCGTTCCCCCGCCAGATAGGCCAGCAGCTCCTCCTTGCCTCGGGAGAGTAGGGGCGTCTCCTCCCCCACCGGGGGCATGGGGGAATTGGGCAGGTACAGGGCGGTGAGCGCGCCCCCCTCCTCTTCCAGGGCCATGGGCCCCACGAGGGTATCAAAGACCACCCGGTTCATCTCAGTACCGCCGCACCACGGCGGTGACCTTGCCCAGGATGGCGCAGCCCTCACCGTCGATGGGCTCGTAGTCCGGGTTCTCCGGCATGAGCCACACATGGCCGTCCTTCCGGCGGAGAGTCTTCACCGTGGCCTCGTCCTCAAAGAGGGCCACCACGATTTCTCCGCTGTGGGCGTCGGCCTGCTGGTGGACGATCACCAGGTCCCCGGGCAGGATACCGGCATACTTCATGGACTCGCCCCGCACCTTCAGGGCAAAATACTCCCCCGGCCGCCCGCCGGTGTCAAAGGTCAGGTAGTCCTCAATGCACTCCTGGGCCAGAATGGGGGACCCGGCGGCCACGCTGCCCACCACCGGCACCTTATCCTCCGGGACGGCCGGGGTCTCCGGCTGGGCCACGGTGATGGAGCGGGTCTTACCCTCCGCCTTGTTGATGAGGCCTGCTGCCTCCAGCCCCTTCAGGTGGAAGTGGACGGTGGAGGGGGATTTCAGCCCCACATAGGCCCCGATCTCCCGGACGGAGGGGGGATAGCCGTGCTCCGCCGAGAAGGAAATAATATAGTCGTAGATCTGCTGCTGCTTGGGCGAGAGCGTTTTCATGGCAGACCCTCCTTTGGTCAGTTTTATCCGACCTTAGTATACCATAATCCCCCCGGTATTGCAAACATTTGTTCTAAATTTACCCAAAATTCTCCCCGTCAAGGTACACCGACAGCCGAAGCAGGTACTGGTCGTACCCCTTGCCTGCCAGCTCGTCCAGCAGCACGTCCTCCCAGAACAGTTCTCCCAAAGTCAGGCCGTGGGCGTCGGCCCAGTCCAGCAGCCGCTGGTAGCCCTCCCGCACGGTGTCAAAGCCGCCGGCATGGAAGTAGGTCAGATAGCGCCCTGCCGGGGCAGTGAGCAGCCGCACCCCCCGGATGGGCTTGTCCACCTGGGTGTAGCAGTAGGTATAGCCCTCCCAGTTCCCCCGCCGGGCGGCCTCCACCGGCAGGATGGCCCCCAGGGCGTAGGGGCTGGCCACCTGATGGGCCTCACAGTATTCCAGGTGACGGGCCATGATGCGGGCATATTTGCCCGCGTCGGTAATGCCGGGGGCGGCGGTGGCCACATACCACCGCTGGGGCCACTCCTCCAACCTTACCTCGCCGGGCTGGACGGCCAGGGCCTGCCGGGTCAGCTCTGCTTTCCGCCGGATCAGGGTCCGCAGCCGCCGCAGCCGGGACATCTTCTCGGTCAGGGCTTCCTCTTCCTCCTCCAGCAGCTCCAGCAAGGTCTCCGGGCTGCGCCGGTCCAGGTAGGCCTTGATGTCGGACAGGGGCATCCCCAGTTCCTTGAGGCTGGAAATGACCTGAAACACCTCGATCTGCGCGGGAGCATAGTAGCGGTAACCGTTCTCTCCCCGGATGGCGGGAGAGAAGATGCCGGTTTCATCGTAGTGAAACAGGGTGTGCTTGGTGACGCCGCACAAGGCCGCAAACTCCCCGGTGGTAAAGCGCATCTCTGTTTGATCCATGGCCCAAACCTCCCTCTTGACTATCGGGTTACCCGATAGCTTATCATGATTTGTGCTGCTTGTAAACGCTTACTGGAAATGGAGGGAACACGCCATGAAAAACCGGTTGGATCAGGACTTTACCCTGGGCGGACTGCTCCGCTTTGCCCTGCCCACCACCATCATGATGCTGGTGACCTCCCTGTACACCATTGTGGACGGGGTGCTCACCTCCCAGCTGGTGGGAGAGAACGCCCTGGCCGCCATCAACATCGCCTATCCCGCTGTCAGCATCGTGCTGGCGGTGGGTATCATGCTGGGCACCGGCGGCAGCGCCGTGGTGTCCCACCGGATGGGCACGGGGGACCTGGAGGGGGCCCGGCACACCTTTGGTTTTCTGGCCGTGACGGCGGTGTGCGCCGGGGTATTCTTTGCCCTGCTGGCCGTCTTTGGGGCGGAGCCGCTGGCCCGCCTGCTGGGGGCCAGCGACCTGCTGTTGGATGACGCCGCCTGCTACCTGCGGATTCTGCTGATGTTCGCCCCTATGGCCATGCTTCAGCTGCTCTTTGAGAGCTTCTTTGTGGCAGCGGGCAAGCCCGGCCTGGGGCTGGGTCTCACCATCGCCGCAGGGGTCACCAACGGCGTACTGGATTGGCTGTACATGGGGCCGCTGCAAATGGGCATCGCCGGAGCTGCCGTAGCCACCGTCACCGGTTACTGTATCCCGGCGGTGTGCGGCGTGCTCTTTTTCCTCACCCGAAAGGAGGGGCTGCGCTTCTCCCGGCCCCAGCCCAACTGGCGGCTGCTGGGCAAGGCCTGCTTCAACGGCTCCTCTGAGATGGTGACCAACCTGTCCACCGCTGTCACCACCTTTTTCTTCAACGCCATTATGATGGAGCTGCTGGGGGAGCCGGGGGTGTCCGCCATCACCATCGTGCTCTACGCCCAGTTCCTGCTGGTGGCCCTGTTCCTGGGCTTCTCCATGGGCGTGGCCCCGGTGTTCAGCTTCAACCAGGGGGCGGAGCGGTATGACCGGCTGCGGGCCACCTTCCGCCACTGCGCCCGGTTCATCCTGTGCGCCGCCGTGGGTATTCTGGCCGCCGCTCTCGTGCTGGCCCCGGTCATCGTTGGGGTGTTCTCCCCCGCCGGTACCCAGGTCAACGCCTTGGCCCTGGAGGGCTTCCACCTCTTTGCACCCACCTTTCTCTTTGCGGGGATCAATATTTTCGCCTCCGCCCTCTTCACCGCCCTGTCCGACGGGCGGACCTCCGCCCTCATCTCCTTCGCCCGCACCTTCGGCTTCCTGATGGCCGGGCTGCTCCTGCTGCCCCGGATCATCGGGGTCACCGGCGTATGGATCGCGGTGCCGGTGGCAGAGGCTGTCTCCTGCCTGCTGTCCATCGGTTTTCTGTGGCACCACCGGACCAAATTCGGCTACGGGGCCATTCCCGCATAACAAAAAGGGTCTGTTGCAAAATGTGCAGCTCGTACAAAGACCCGTCATTCCGAGAAAAACGGCCGCCCACCGGGCGGCCGTTTTTCGTGGGAATCCGCCCCTTTTGCCGGGGAAACGGATTGCCACGCC
>NZ_NFHA01000055.1:0-10381 GCF_002159225.1 Flavonifractor sp. An91
TACCATCTGGTTGGCCGCCGTTTCGATTTTGAGATGTTCAGCGGCTTGATTTTGTGTTGTCTTTTTGCCGCTCCCTCAAATCTGAAATTTCTACTTGACTTTTGTTAGCAGGTCTTTCCGATATTCCAAGCAACTGAGGTCTGATAATCTCTCCACATAGATGCGTAGATCCCGTTCTGTGCCATCAGCGCACTATGGGTTCCCCGTTCTGCGATGGTTCCCTGTTCCAATACCAAAATCTCATCGGCGTTTTGAATGGTGGGAAGCCGGTGGGCAATCATCAGGACAGTTTTTCCTCTTGTCAGACGCTCAAATGCCATCTGAATTTTGTGCTCGTTTTCCGGGTCAGCGAAAGCGGTGGCCTCATCCAGCAGAACGATGGGGGCATCCTTGAGGATTGCCCGCGCAAGAGCGATGCGTTGCTGCTCCCCGCCGGAGAGATAGACGCCCTTGGTTCCCAGCACCGTGTCCACGCCCTTTGGTAATTTCTCTAAAATATCATCGCACTGGGCAGCCCTGAGCGCCTCCTGCACCTGCTCTCTGGTCGCATTCGGCCGGGAGGCGCGAACATTTTCGAGGATGCTTGCCTTCAGCAACCGGCTGTCCTGAAATACAAAAGCGATGCGCTCCATCAGTTCCCGCTTGGGGATTTGAGAAACCGGGACGCCTCCAATGCAGACCGCCCCTTCCTGCACATCCCAAAACCGGGGGATCAGGGTGGCGGCGGTGGTCTTTCCGCTCCCCGAAGCGCCTACCAAAGCCACAGTTTTCCCCTCCGGGACTTGAAACGATAGGTGAGAAAGCGCAGGCACATTTCCACCTGGATAGGTAAAGGTCACATTCCGAAACTCCACATCATTCTGATCCGGTATCCGGGCGAGCGCGTCCTCTACTACGGAAGCCTCTGCCAGCAGGGAGTCAATCCGCCGCACTGCTTCCTGTGCCATCATACGATGTGTGCCGGAAAATAAAATTTTGTTGAGGATACCGGCACTGCCGGAGGTAAACAGGATATAGAAAATCAAATCCAGCAGAAACTCGCTGTACTGTTCCGGGCCAATCAGGAGGATACCAGCCGGGATCAGCACAGCAAAGGAGGCATTGATGATGACATTGAAAGCCACCATCGGTCCTTGGCAGGAGAGCGCATATTCCGTTACATTGTCCTTGTAGTACATGATAGCGGCGTAAAAGCTCTTAAAGGAGTAAATCGTCTGCTGGAAAACCTTGACTACTGGGATGCCGCGAACATACTCTACCGCTTCATTGTTCATCTGTTCCGAAGCGTCCTGGTATTTTCGCATATAGGACATAGATTTCTCGCTGGTCATCAGCATTTGTACCATAAACCCCGCAACCAGCAGAAGGATGGACAGGCCGCCTAATCTCCAATCAAAGAACAACAGCATGGCCAGCATCGTCACAGCTGTCACGGCTGATCCGGTCATATCCGGGAGCTGGTGCGCCAGGAAGTTTTCCGTCTGCGCCGTGTTCTCATTGATGATTTTCCGCAGTTTGCCGCTGCTGTTCTGGGAGAAAAAACCCAATGGGAGCGAAGCCAGATGGTGCAGGATCTGGGACTGCATATTTTTGGCCGTGTGGAACGCCCCTAGATGGGAAAATAAAAGAGCCAGCGAATAGAGAAGAAAGCCTCCTACGGCCAGACCCAGCGCGGCCCAGCCATAAAGGGTCATCGCCTCCACATCCACCGTACTCAAGTCCGGCAGGGCTGCCAGCACATTCCGCAGGACCAGCCAAATACACAAAAAGGGACACAGCATAAGCACAGAACTGAGTCCGGATAAAATACAGGCCACCACTGTCATCCAGCGGTAACGACCCCCAAACTCCAAAAGTCTGGAGATTCCTGTTTTTTTCTTCTGGGTCATCTCATCATCTCCTTATCCACATCAACACGAAAGAATCCATTCAGAAGTTTGCACCGACTAACCAAATGATACTGTCCGTCTGCAAAAAGCGCAATCGCTCCAGCCGAAGTCTGGAATGTTCCGAAATAGATTTGGCCGATTGCAAAAAAAGCACGCCGTGAAATCACGGCGTGCTTAACGTGCTTAATATATTTTTCTTTATTTGTTCCAGAATTGTCGGCGGAACTCATTGGGCGTGACGCCCGTTTTCTGATGAAATGCGGCGGAGAAACTGCTTTGCCTCTCATAACCAACTAGGGCAGCAATCTCACTGAGCTTTTTTTCACGGTCGGCCAATAACTCTTTTGCTCGGTCAATCCGGCAAGCCAGGATAAACTCATAAATCGTGGTACCGTAAAGCATACGGAACAGATAGGTCAGTTTCGACTTGCTCATATAGCACATTTGGGCCAGACGCTGGAGATCCACTTTGGTAGAGTAATTCTGAAGCAGAAAATGTTTGAGGCTTTGCATCGCCTCCTGATCCTTTGCGGATATGCTGGCGGCAGTCGGGGCAGATAAAGTCAAGTCATTCCACTCCAGGAGAGCGGCAAGTAGATCGAACACCTTTGCTTCATAGCGCAGACCCGCACTCCCAGCCTGTGGCAGATAGGCCGCCATCTGGTGAAGAATGCTTTCTACCTCAGGGAGCGACACTGTTCCATCCAGTGCACAGGCCGCTTTCTTCATCTGCGTGGTTTCTTGCCCCATTAGTGCAGGAAGCTGTTGTTCGTAAAACTCTGGCATCAGGCCAATCCCAATACTTCGGACAGGAGTGTTTTTAGGGATCGTATGTCCAAAGGTCCCCTCCTCCAAAAAGTAGCCCACCAGATTTTCCGGATTGGTACAGGGCTTTGTCAGCGCAGGCTCCGCGCTACTTGGAGAACTAACCGCAACCGTCAGAGCGGCGGGGTGGTGATAGTGGAAGGACATATCCTGGTGGAATACCACATCATAAATAGTTAACGAGCAGGCAGCATTGATAGGGTAGGTCCACAGATAGCCCTTTCCAACCCCTGGCTCCGGGACAAAGGTAAAGCCTACCCCGTTTTTTTCCTCCAGCCCCTTCTTGGCCGGTTTCAGCCCCAACTGAGGCAGATGAGAAAGACATAATTGCTCAAATCCCGTACGCACCGGCATCACCTCCTTTTTGCAATCGACCAAATGATTTTCGCAATCGGCCAAACAAATGGGCAATCACTTGTTTTTGCGAATAAAGGCACTATAATTCTATAAGACGGTTAGTGTATGCTAACCGATAATAACACATAAATGAGAAAAAAGCAAGGGAGGGCAATATGCGTTGAAAAAACTGATCCATTCGTTCACAGCAAGAAAAATCTTGGAACTTCTGCTGACCTTGCTGATTGTAACCTTTCTCTCTTTTTTACTGGTAAAGCTCTCTCCGGTGGATGCGGCGGAAGCCTATGCCCGGAGAACTTTTATGTTATACACACCGGAGCAGCTTGATGAGCTTCGGGAGGAGATGGGGCTCAATCAGCCGCTTCTGGTTCAGTACGGAACATGGGTGGGGAATGCGCTCCACCTTGACTTTGGAACCTCACTGGTCAACGGACGCTCTGTTTTGGGTGAGGTGTCCCGCGCAATGGGCGTCACACTGAGCATTGTATTGATAGCGGCAGTCATTGAAGCGGTCGGTATTCTTCTGGTAGGAAGCCTGTGCTACTGGTGCAGGCGGAAATGGGCGCACCTGCTTTTGGTTTTTGTGTGCATCGTGGGCGTATCCATCCCGCCATTCTTCCTTGCCAGTTCCTTTCTCGATGTGTTTGCAGTCCGTTTCGGATGGATCTCCGTGGCCTCCAGTACGGGGCTGATGCGGTATCTGCCCGCAGCCATCTGCCTGGCCGTGGGCGGGATTGCCCTCTACTCTCAACTTCTCTCCAAAAATATTGAGCGGGAGATGAATGAGGATTACGCGGTGTATGCCCGGTGCCGTGGGCTTTCCGACATGAGGATTTTGTGGACCCATGCGTTGCCCCATGCACTGGCCGGCTTGGCACCCAGCTTTTTGCAAATGGTCGGTATCTCCCTGGCTGGCTCTGCTATCGTGGAGAAAATCTTTTCTTTGCCCGGCCTTGGGTATTCCATCGTGGACAGCGTACTCTACCGGGACACGCCTATGATACATGCCACGATCCTGTTTCTGGCCTTCTTTCTGGTGATCTGCAACGCGGTTTCCGACATTCTGCAGCGGATATTCCAGCGCGGCCATGCTGAGGGGGCGGTCCAATGAAAAAGTTACATATCCTTTTTTTAAGCATTTTGCCGGCTTTGGTGATCCTGTTCTGCTTTTTAGGCTTTTTGGCTGCTCCCAACGATCCGGAGGAGGTCGTGATTACACAGTCCTTTTTGGCTCCCTGTGCGGAGTATCCGCTGGGAACTGACCAGTATGGCCGGTGCGTTCTCTCCCGCATCCTGTATGGCGGTTATACCACGCTGGGCATCGTCCTGATGGGCTCCGCCATCGTCATGACGGTCGGTATCCTGCTCGGCCTTCTGCTGGGCCAGGGAAAAGCGGGACGCAATGTATTGTTTGAAAGTATTCTGAACGCAGTTACTGCCATTCCGCCCATCGCTTATCTCATTATTTTCATCAGCACTTGGGGCAACAGTGTTTCCACCATGGTGGTGGCTCTCACAGTCTCCCTCATTCTGCGGATGATCAAGCTGGTAAAGACCAAGACGGAACTGGAATACAGCAAGGCGTATGTCCTGTGCGCAGTGGCCTCCGGCGCTTCCCGTTTTCGTATTTTGCTGATCCACATTCTGCCGAACCTCATTCGGGATGCGTTTCGCTTCTCCTGCCTTTCCGCGGGAGAGATGATCCTCTCCATTTCCGGCTTCTCCTTTATCGGTCTGAGTTTGGGAGAAGGGGTCATCGACTGGGGTAGCATGGTGTCCGAAGGGCGAACCTCGTTTGGACTGGCACCTGGGCTGGTTCTCTACCCCATGCTATTTATTTTCCTGTGCGTCCTGTCGTTCAACCTTCTGGGCCGCCAACTGGAGTCAGGAGGGCGAATCGATGCTTGAAGTAAAACATCTCACAGTCCGTTCCAAGGAGGGCAGGCCTCTGGTGCGGGATGTTTCCTTTACCCTCACCCCCGGAGAGCCACTGGGTCTGACCGGAGCCAGCGGATCGGGCAAGACTACAATCATCAAGGCAGTCATGGGGATTCTGCCCTATGGCTGTGTTATTGAGGCGGGCGAAATTCTTCTGGATGGGCTGTCTCTGGAAAAGCTTCCCGCTCGAGAGCGGCGGAAATATTGCGGAACGGTGCTCGGCTTTATCCCACAAAGCCCAATGACCGCATTTGATCCTCACATGAGAATCGGCGCACAGATGGTACAGACCTTCCGGCTCCGCTTGAATTTGCCGAAAGACAAAGCGCTGACGCTGGCCCGGGAACAGCTGCTGGCCGTCAATCTGGAAGATGTGGAACGGATTTTGAACTCTTTTCCCAGCCAACTCTCCGGCGGAATGCTCCAGCGGGTATCCATGGCCTGTCTGGGAGGGCTTGCCCCACGCTATATCCTTGCGGATGAACCTACTTCGGCTTTGGATGAGGAGAACCGGGATCACCTACTCACGCTATTACGGGATACCTACCACTCAGCCGGCATCTTGTTCGTATCACACGATGTGTCGGCTTTGAAAATGCTCTGCCGGGAGACCGTGATTTTAGAGCATGGTACGATAATTGAACGCCAAAATATCGAAGCGTTATTTGCCCATCCACAGAAGGCATGGACCGAGGCGTTTGTTCGGGCCGCAGAAGCTCAGAAAGGAGGCGAGTGGTCTTGGAAGGATTTGCAGTAAATCAGGTGTCCAAAACTTATATGGACGAAAAACAACGACCATTTCAGGTCCTCCGTGATGTGTCTTTCTCCTGGTCTGCTGGAGAAAATATCGCTGTTCTGGGGGAAAGCGGCAGCGGAAAAAGTACCCTGGCCCGGCTTCTGATCGGCATTGAAAAACCAAACAGCGGGACCATTACATGGAATGGGGAAGATATTACCCGCTGGAAGGCGTCCACATGGCGGGAGAAACGCAGTCATATCCAAGCGGTTTTTCAGGACGCCTCCGGGACACTCAATCCGGCTCGCTCCGTCTACCACAATGTGGAGGAGGCCCTACGCAACTTGACGCAGTTGGACAAGCGGCAAAGGCGGACGAGAATCGATGAATTGATGGAGCTGACCCACATGGACTCCCATCTTCTTCAAATTCCGGTTCGTCAGCTCTCTGGCGGCGAACAGCGCCGCCTTTCCTTGCTTCGGGCCCTCTCCATTCATCCGCAATTTCTGGTACTGGATGAAGTCACCAGCGGACTGGACCTTCTTTCTGCGGATGCGGTGTTGCAGGTCCTGGAGCGTTACCACGAGGAATTTGGCTGTGCCTATCTGCTGATCACCCATGACCGGCAGACGGCGTATCGCATATCCAGCCGGATTCTCGAATTAAACCAAGGGGTATTCGTGCGGGAAGCAGTCCGCACTGAATCCACATAACATCCAAAGAAAGGAACATAGACCATGAAAAAGAAACTGATTTCTCTGATTTCAGCGGCGCTCTGCCTCTGCATGGTGTTGAGTGCCTGCGGCGGGCCAGCCAACAGCGATCCGTCATCCTCCACATCCGAAAGCCAAGGTGGGGACAACACCCAAGACAAAACGCTTACCATCGCAACCATGACCGAGACAACTACTCTGTCTCCGCTTTATATGGGTGTTTATAATTACTCCATGTGCACCATGCTCTATGAAACCCTCCTAAAATACGAGGATGGAGAGGTCAAGGGCAATCTGGCTGAATCCTACTCGTTCAATGAGGATGGAACCGTGATGACGCTGACGCTCCGCCAAGGAATTACTTTCCATGACGGAACCCCCTTCAATGCCGAGGCGGTGAAAAAGAATCTGGATTTCATGCACAGCAACCCGCAGTATATGGCCTGCCCCGGTATTTACGATATAGAGAGCGTGGAAGCCACGGACGAATACACTGTCACTATTACCTACCCGCACCCCTACTACGGTTATGCCTATGACTTCTGCTGGCCAGATGTAGGCGGAATGCAGTCGCCCAATCAAATTGTGGAGGGCGATTTCCAGACGGTTCAGGGTTATGCTGGCACCGGCCCCTACATCTATGAGGAATATGTGTCTGGTGAATACACCCGCTTTGTCCGCAACGAGAATTACTGGGGCGAGGAACCCTATTTCGATGAAATCATTGCCCGGTATATCCCTGACTCCACTTCCCGGCTACAGGCGCTCCAGACCGGTGAAATTGATCTGGTTTATGGTAGCTCCATGATTTCCTATCAGGACTACCAGCAGGCCACAGCTCTGAATGGAGTTGCAGGAGCCATTGCGGAAAAGGATACTCGTGCCCGTGATATTACCCTCAACGCTTCCAGCGGTCCTCTGGTGGATGCCCGAGTTCGTCAGGCGGTGTCTCACGCCATCAATAAAGAGGAGTTCTCTGATGGCCTAACCTACGGCTATGAGCGGATTGCGGAGATGCCTTTCCCGGAAGGAACCCCCTACACCGACGTTGAGCTTACGGCATCTTACCCCTACGATCCCGAAAAAGCAGCGGCCCTCTTGGATGAGGCTGGCTGGGTCATGAATGAAGAGACCGGCATTCGAGAGAAAGATGGTGAGGCGCTCAACCTGACCTTTATCTATGACACGGCGCAGGACTCTCTCGTTTCCTCCTATGCCACCCTACTCAAGAGTCAGTTGGAGAAGGTCGGCATCGGCCTAGAACTCAAGGGCAGCGAGAAGATGGAGTGGTACGCCGAGATGATGGCAGGTAACTTTGACATTACCTATTGGATTGGTGAGTATGAATTTTCCTCACCTCACTGCTTCTTCGGTGCTATGCCCTCCATGACCCCGCACACCTTCTCTCTGAGCCAGGTTGACGGCTCCCAGGAGTTTTTTGACGCTATCACTGCTGTTAAGCAGACGGACGATCCTGCTGAGGTTCAGGAACTCTACAATTACCTCATCAACTATGACTTGGGTAATGTGATTGATATTCCGTTGACCTACTACAAAGACCTGATTCTCTACAACACCGACAAGATTGCCGGTTACGAATTTAGTGGTGTGCCTGCCTTCTTTGATGTGAGTGGATTACAGCCAGTTGCTTAAAACAAATTAGCTTTTGATGAAAGCAAAGGCCCAATGTAGATTTAGTATCTACATTGGGCCTTTGCTATATACTACTGAACCCTGGACGGTTTTTGATGATACCCTTGTGCGGCCGGGGCATTTGGCGCCTGCCGTCATTTTCCTTGATTCAGCCGTGCGATAAGACCAAGCAATATAATTAAATCATCATCTGATAATGTCCTGATGCCATCCAACGCCTTTCTGACAAGCTGTGGGGTGTTTTCGGTAGCGTCAAAAAATTGTAGGGGCGTTATTTCAAAATATTCGCAGATATTTAAGAATTGCTTCATGGAAGGCAATGCCCGGCCGGAGGAAATAGCCTGGATGTAGCCACGGTTTTGTCCCAGTTCCAAACTCAACTGGTATTCAGAAATGCCTTTTTTCAGCCGCAGCTCCGTGATCCGATTGCGGATAAATTCTTCGTCCATAAGTTCACCTCTCTAATAGTTAGCATATCAGAAAGGTTCCCTGGATATTGAATATTATTTGTGCTATAATTTGGCTTGTATCCTTGTTTTATACTTATTAAATGAGTTATTTTTGTTTTCTATGTGTAAGCCTATATTGGAATAGGAGGAAACCGCATGAATAGATGCGTTTGTGCCATTACTGGACACCGGCCGAGCCGGTTCAAGTTCAAGTATAGTGAAGATTATAGTCTTTGTAAGAAGATCAAGGCCAATATGCTGGAGGTGTTCCGAAAGCTACATGATGAACAGGAAGTTAGCTGCTTCTATGTCGGCGGCGCCCTGGGCGTGGATATGTGGGCGGCTGAACAAATCCTTCGTCTGAAGGAACAGCCTGGATACGAAGATATTGAATTGGTTGTAGCCCTGCCTTTTGTCGGCCATGACGCCAAGTGGGATCAGCGCAGCAAGCGCCGGATGGAGTTCATCCTGCAGCATTGCAGCAGAAAAGAGGTCATCGGAAACGAAGATTGCCGCGAGAGCTATGTCAAGAGAAATTGCTACATGGTAGATCAGGCCAATTACCTGGTGGCAGTTTATGATGATGCACGGAATCTGCGATCCGGAACAATGCAGTGTGTCCGGTATGCACGGAAGAACAATGTGCCGGTAGTTCTGATTCACCCAGACACAGCCAATATAACCTATCCAATGTAATCCATCAAGAGCGCCGGATGTGACCTTGTTGGTCCTACACCCGGCGTATTTTTTATATACCCCGTCATTTAGCCAAAGGCACTTATGCTATAATTCATATTTTGTTCGTAGCATTGTTCGAGTAAAAGAACTATAATGTGTTTGGTGGAGGTGTGAATATGGACTACATTACGCTCAAAGAAGCAAGCGAAAAATGGGGCGTGACCCCTCGACGGGTAAACTACTATTGCGCCGGTGGCCGTATTCCCGGCGCTGTAAAGATAGCAACAATCTGGCTGATCCCAAAAGATGCAGAAAAACCGCGTGACAGGAGAACAAGAGATGGAAAACAGCTTTAGTATTTTAATTATTGAAGATGACGTACTGCTAAACGATATGACTAAGCGGCTTTTAACCCAACATGGATATTGCGTAACTTCTGCCTATTCTGGAAGCGAGGCACTTCTATTGATAGAAAAAAGCAGCTTTGACTTGATTTTACTTGATCTGATGCTTCCCGGCATACCGGGTGAGATAGTATTGGGCAAGATAAAGAGCATGATGGATATTCCGATTATCGGTGTTTCCGCTAAAACAGATGTAGACAGCAAAGTGAACCTCATACGAAATGGCGCTGATGATTACATCACCAAGCCATTTGATAATCAAGAGCTACTGGTGCGGATTGAAGCGGTGCTGCGGCGATTTCGGAAGTCCACCGGGGCTAACGATAGCAAAACACTTCACTTTAAGGATTTGTCCCTTGATACAGAAGCTATGGAAGCTAAGATCGGTAATACTCCCATTGCTTTGACAAGGTACGAATACCTGATTTTGCAGCTTTTGATGTCTGCACCATCAAAGGTGTTCACAAAGAACAACATTTTTGAAAGTGTATGGAATGAAAACTTTATTGGAGACGACAACGCAATCAATGTCCATATTGGAAATCTTCGCAAGAAGTTTGCCAATGTCAATCCAGAGGAAAAGTATATTCAAACGGTTTGGGGCCTCGGATTCAAAATGCTGTTAGCGTCAGGCGATAATCGCCATTCCGGGTCAGGCGAAAAACGCCAATTTTGGTCAACTGAAAACAGCCATTTACAATTTGAATAGTTCCTTTACACTGGAGGCGTAGCCAGCCCC
>NZ_NFHA01000056.1:0-9163 GCF_002159225.1 Flavonifractor sp. An91
GGCGGCCGTTTTTCGTGGGAATCCGCCCCTTTTGCCGGGGAAACGGATTGCCACGCCAGTGTGCGCACTGGCTCGCAATGACAGGCTTGTGCAAAACAGCTATTTTGCAACAGGCCCTTTTTACCGTATTCAGGCGTGTTTGCCCTCCAGCTCCTTCCGGCGGCGGGCCAGAATGCGGGGGAAGCGCCACAGGAACATGGACCCGGTGGTGAGGGCGGCCAGAACGTCGGCCACCGGCTCAGCCAGAAACACCGCCATGACCTGGTGGCCGGTGATGAGCCGGGGCAGGATGAGAATGAGGGGAAGCAGCAGGATGACCTTCCGCAGCAGGGCCAGAAACAGGGAGATCTTGGCTTGGCCCAGGGCCACGAAGGTCTGCTGACAGGAGGTCTGGACCCCCAGCATAAACATTCCGCACACATAGATCCGCAGGGCCCACACCGCCAGATCCACCAGCTCCGGCTTATCGTTGAAGAGCATCACAAAGGCGTGGGGGAAGAGCTCCAGAGCCAGGCAGGCGGTACAGCTGAAAGTAAAGGCGCTGATCAGCAGCAGCTTGAAAGCCTTCTTCACCCGGTCCAGCTTGCCCGCGCCGTAGTTGAAGCCGATGATGGGCTGTGCCCCCTGGGCGATGCCCTGGAGGAGCAGGAAGAAGATCTGCAGCACGCTGGAGCAGATGGTCATGGCCCCCACGGCGGAGGTGCTGCCGTAGGCCTTCAGGGAGGCGTTGAAGGCCACGTTTACCAGGCTCTCAGTGGCGTTCATGATGAAGGGGGATACGCCCAGGGCCACCACCGGGGCCAGTACCTTGGGATTGATGCGGAAGTGCCGCCGCTGCAGCCGCAGCCTGGTGCGCTTGCCGGTGAGGAACCGGAGCACCCACACCGCCGAGACGCCCTGGGCGGTGATGGTGGCCAGGGCCGCGCCCTTGACGCCCATGTTGAAGCCGAAGATAAACACCGGGTCCAGCACGATGTTGGTCACCGCGCCGATGAGCACCGTGGCCATGGAGATGGTGGAAAAGCCCTGGGAGGTGATAAAGAAGTTAAGCCCCAGGGAGATCTCCACAAAAATGGTACCCCACAGATAGATGGTCAGATAGTCGGTGGCGAAGCCGATGGTCTCCTTCGTGGCGCCGAAGAGGAGGAGCATAGGCTCCTTGATGGCCAGGAAGAGGGCGGTCACCAGCACCGACAGGGCGATGAGCAGGGCGGTGCAGTTACCCAGGATGGCGTTGGCCTGATCCTCCTTGCCCTCGCCCATCCGTACCACAGCCCGGGAGCCGCCGCCCATGCCCACCAGGGCGGAGATGGCGGAGACGAACATCAGCACCGGGAAGCATACGCCAAGACCGGTAAGGGCCAGGTCTCCCACTCCTTCGATGTGGCCAATGTAGATCCGGTCCACAATGTTGTACAGGGCGTTTACCAGTTGGGCGGTGACCGAGGGCAGCGCCAGCCGCAGCAGCAGCTTGCCTACCGGGTCCCGGCCCAGGTCGTTTTCTCGTTTTGCCACAGCCATTACGCCTCGTCTTTCTCCAGAAAATAGGTGGCCTCCATGTCCGCCACGCTGAGGGCGAAGGCCAGAGGATACTGCTGGAAGGCCTGCCCCACCAGCCGCTTGTCCTCGTCGCCGGAGAAGCCCATGTGCCAGCGGATGGCCATGGCCTCCTCCCGGGTGAGGCGCAAAAAGCCGGAGAGAATGTACACGCTCTTCTCCCCGTGACCGTAGGGAAGATTATCCTCATAGAAGAAGGTGGGCACGCTCTGCCACTTGCCGTCGGGGCCCTTTACATTGCGGGTGCCGCCCCGGTAGCAGCCGATTTTGCATACGTCATGGAGGAGGGAGACCAGGGCAACCGTCTCCGGGGAGTAATCCAGGCCATACAGCTCCCGTACCCGTTCCCGCTCCAGATAGGCCTCCAGGCAGCGGTAGACGTTGACGCTGTGCTCGCACAGGCCGCCGGGGTAGGAACCGTGGAACCGGGCGGAGGCGGGAGAGGTGAAAAAGTCGCTCTTGTGCTCCAGGTAGTCCAGCAGAGCGTCGGAGCCCTCCCGGTGTATGTTGTCCCGGTAGATCTGAAGAAATACTTCCTTGCTGTCCATGACAGACCTCCTCGTAATTCGCTTAAAAATCAGTATAGCACAGCACCCTGCAAAAAACCACCCCATGCACCGCTGATTCGTACCCCGAATAGAATGGGCGGAACAGGAGGTGCTCCATGGAGTGGTTTTCCATGCTGGCGGCGGCGGTCCTGTTTGCCGCCGCCTGTAATTTTGATACGGTGATCCTGGCCATGGGCTGGGCGGTGCGGGGGGTACGTCCCTCCCCTGCCCACACCTTGGTGATCGCCGGGCTGACCACCCTCATCACCTGGCTGTCCCTGGTGCTGGGCGAGGGGGCGGCGGCCACCCTGGGCCGCAGCTTTGCCGGAGCCCTGGGGGGGCTGGTGCTGGCGGGGATCGGGCTGTGGTTCGTGCTGGACTGGCTGCGGGGTCTGGGAGAGACCGGACAGGAGGATACCCCCGCCGCCGGGAAGAGCCTGCTGGGCTGGGTGGCTCTGGCCGCCGCCCTGGCGGTGAACAACGCCGGGGTGGGCGTGGCCGCCGGGGCCTCCGGTGTAGGTCCGGTTCTGGCCTCTCTGGCCAATTTCATACTTACCCTGGCCGCCCTGCCCCTGGGCCGGGTGCTGGCCGACAAGGTGGCCGGGCGGCTGCTGGGCCGGTTCGCCCTCCCCCTGTCCGGCCTGCTCCTCATCGCCCTGGGGGTGTGGCAGGTGCTGGGGGGATGACTTCGCCCCGGCAAAGAAAAATCCCCGCGTCTTGAGACGCGGGGATTTGTGATGTACGGATGGAATTACTTCCGGCCGCCGCGGCGGGAGCTGCGGCGCTCGGCCTGGCGCAGCTCGGACAGCTTGCTGTCGGAGGAGGCCATAAACTGCTTCAGCCGATCCTCAAAGGTGGTGGGCTCGGCGGGAGCGGGCTTGCCACGGAAACCGCCGTTGAAGCCGCGGTCGCGTCCGCCGGGACGGCCCTGACCGCCGTGACCGGCGGGACGGGGAGGCGGATCCATAGCCTTTTTAATGGAGAGGTTGATACGGCCGTTCTCGTCGATGCCGATGACCTTGACCTTGACCTCCTGCCCTTCCTTCAGATGATCCTTTACATCGTTTACATAGGAATAGGCAATCTCAGAGATATGCACCAGCCCCGATTTGCCCTCGGGCAGCGAGACGAAAGCGCCGAACTTCGTGATGCCTGTGACCTTTCCTTCCACAATCGTACCAACACCAAACTCCATTTGCCTGAAAAATCCTCTCTTTCAAAATTCAATCGGTGAACTGGAAGACGTATTCGCCCGGCTCCACCAGGCCCAGCTTCTCACGGGCCAGGTCAGCCTGCCGGTCCGGATCGCCGCTGTTTTCCACGGCGTCGGCCAGGTCGGCGTTGACTTGCTTCTGCTCCTCCACCTGCTGTTGGGCGGCGGCCAGATCGGCCTGAGCGGCCTGGAGCTGACTGCGCATGGTCAGCAGGCCGGTGGCCGTGCCGATGAGCAGCGCCAGGATGACGAGTTTGGTCAGAAGGGATGCTTTCTTGAGTTTCATGGGTGACTCCTTCCCCGTCGGCGGCCCGGTCTGACCGGGGGGTATCTTCCGTTTCATCGGATATTGCATTTATTTTATACCACTTCGGCCGATAATGGAAGGCTTTTTTTGCGGATTTTCCGATTTTTTTACACAGCTTGCCCAGCACCACAACCGGTAGTGTCACAATATGCCAGACCGCCCCAACAAAATCTGCCAGCCGGTAGCCCAGCCACAAAAAGCCCCGGCTCAGGGCCCAGAAGTAGACCCCGCCGCCGGCCAGTATCCCGGCCAGCAGATAGCCCCGCACCTGTCCCCGGCCCGCCACCGTGGAGTAGACAAAGATGGCCGCCGTCACCACCAGCCAGAACAGCAGGTCCATTAGTCCCCCGATGAGGGGGAGGGGCAGGCGTACCCGCAGGATGCGCAGCAGATCGTAGATCAGCCCTGCCGCCGCCCCCAGGCCCACCGCTCCCAGCAGAAAGAGGGCCTGCTCCGATACCCAGATCTCCATCTCAACGGAACAGGCGGCCGAAGAAGCCGCCGGACTTCTCCCCCCGGCCGTCCTCGTAGGTGAGGGAGTCCACGTCCCCCTCCACCTTCAGGTCCCCGCCGTCCAGACTCAGCTTTTCAATGTGCAGATTTTCCCCCCGGATAATCAGGGTGCCCTGGGAGGTGTGCATGACGATGGTGTTTTCGTCAAAGCTCTCCACCTCCTCCACCCCGGACACCGACAGGCGCTCCCGGTCCTCCAGGATCAGATGGTGGGCCACCTCCGGCCGGCCCCGCTCACTTTCATACGGCATGACAATGCCCCTTTCCCACATAGTCTTGTCTCTACTATATGGGACAGGGGCATGGGATATGAGTCACGCCATGGCCTTTGCCATCACAGGGGCCAGCCGGCGGCTGAGGACCAGGGCCAGAGCCAGCTTGAGGGCATCGGGGATGAGGAAGGGGATGACGCAGCTCCACAGGGCGGATACCACCCCAATGGGGCCGCTGGTGGCGGCGTACATCAGCACGAACCAGGCGGTGCCGAAGGCGTAGCACACCGCCAGCCCCACAACGGCGGACAGCACAAAGACCACCGGGCCTTTGCCAAAGAGTGTCTGGGCCCCCCACATCACCAGGGGGATGAGGAGAAAGCCGATGAGATAGCCGCCGGTGACCCCGGCAAACCGACCGATGCCGCCGGAAAAGCCGGAGAACACCGGCAGGCCCACCGCTCCCAGCAGCAGGTAGACCAGCACGGACAGGGAACCCAGCTTGCCCCCCAGGATGCCCACCGCCAGGAAGATGGCAAAGGTCTGCAAGGTAAAGGGCACTACCGTGGGGATGGTGATCCAGGCGCACAGGGTAATGAGGGCCGCCATTACGGCGACGTGGACCAGAGACTTGACTTTCATGGTGGTACCTCCTGGGCATATTGTAAACTCTAATTGGATTATAGTTTACAATAGAGAGAATGTCAACTATAAAATCAAATTGGTTGACAAAGAGAGCTGAGGCAGGCTACAATATACCATAGAAAAAATGTGGGGGCGACCTTTAGGGTGGCCCGCCGGAAGGGGAAAGGATGGATGACCATGCTGCGGGATGAGGTACTGGCCCTGCTGAAGGCCCAGGGGGGCGCTCCCCTGTCGGGGGAGGCCATGAGCCAGAAGCTGGGGGTGAGCCGTGCGGCGGTGTGGAAGGCCATGGAGGGCCTGCGGCAGGAGGGGTATGTGATCTCCTCCGCTCCCCGCCGGGGCTATGCCCTGGAGGACTCCCCCGATCTCCTCTCCCCCGGGGAGCTGATGGTCCCCGGCCGGAAGATCGGCTCTAACCTGGTGTGCCTGGACACGGTGGACTCCACCAACAACGAGGTCAAGCGCCGGGCGGTGGATCAGGTGCCCGAGGGGCTGGTGGTGGTGTCCGCTGCCCAGACCGGAGGCCGGGGCCGCCGGGGCCGCAGCTTTGTGTCTCCGCCGGGGGGGCTCTACCTGTCCGCCCTGTTGCGGCCAAACTGTCCCCTGGAGCAGGTCAGCGCCCTCACCGCCTGGTCGGCGGTGGCGGTGTGCGACGCGGTAGAGCAGGTGTGCGGCATTCGTCCCGGCATCAAGTGGCCCAACGACGTGATTCTGGATGGGCGCAAGCTGTGCGGCATCCTCACTGAGCTGGAGTTGGAGGGTGAGACCGCCGCCCTGCGCTATGTGGTGGCGGGCATCGGGGTGAACCTGACCCAGACAGAAGAAGATTTTGGCCCCGAGGTGGCCCCCGTGGCCATCTCCCTGGCCCAGGCTATGGGAAAGGCTCCCCGCCGGGCGGAGATGGCCGCCGCCCTGCTGGACGCCCTGGACAGGCTGGACCGGGACTTTCCCGGGCAATGGGACCAGTGGCTGGAGCGGTACCGGGCCGGCTGCATCACCGTGGGCCGCCAGATCAAGGTGCTGCGGGGCCAGGAGGAGCGCATCGGCACGGCGGTGGGGGTGGACGATACCTTCGCCCTGGTGGTGCGCTGGGCCGACGGCAGCGAGGAGGCTCTCTCCTCCGGCGAGGTCTCCGTCCGGGGCCTGCTGGGCTATGTGTAAACAAAAAAGGACCGCACCCCATCGGATGCGGTCCTTTTTGCGTTTTAATAAATGGAGTCCAGAATCTCCACGATCTGGGCCACGCAGCCCTCCTCGCAGGAACACAGGATGCGGGCGCCCCAGTCCTTGACCTCCTGGGCGCAGTTGGAGGGGGCGAAGGGGATGGCCGAGATGGCCAACATGGGGATGTCGTTCTGGTTGTCCCCTACACAGTAGATCTTTTTGGGATCAATGCCCAGATAACGGGCCAGATAGGCCACCATGCCGCCCTTGTTGCTCCCCTTCCGGGTGAGCTCCAGCAGCACGGCGTTGGAGAAGATGACCTCGTAGTGCTCCGCCCACCGATCCAGCATATACCGCTGGGTCTCCAGCAGGATCTCGTTGCGCTGCTGCAAAATGACCTTGCTCCAGGGCAAAGGCATCCGGGCAATGGGCACCTCCGACGCAGTGGCCCCCGCCCGGGTCAGATGCCGGTGGGTGACCTCGTTGGGCTGATAGACGTAGATATCGTCGTGGTTGTAGGCCTCAAAGCCGATCTCCGGAATGTCCCGGGCCACCTGCTCCAAGTCCTCCCGCACCCGCTGGGGCAGGAAGGTCTCGTATACCATCCGGTCCTCATGGAAATCGTACAGAGCCGAGCCGTTGGACAGCACCACCGGCGCGTTGATGGGGGTGCAGCGGGCGTGGGGCGCAAAGGTGGGGTGAGCCCGTCCGGTGGCCACCGTAAAGATGCCCCCCTCCCGGGTAAAGTACTCCAGGGCGGTCAGGTTGGCGGGGGCCACCTGCATATTCTCACCATAGAGGGTATCGTCAAAATCGCTGACCAGCAGAACGCCGTCAAACTTTCCGATGGCAGCCGCCTCCCTTCTGAATTAAACTGGTATTATAAAGTTTATACCATAGCGCGCAGCTTTGTCAACACCGCCTCAAACCAGTGGGGCAGCGGGCACTCCAGGGTGACCCGTTCCCCGGTGCGGGGGTGGATGAAGGACAGCCGCCGGGCGTGGAGGCACTGCCCCGCCAGCCCCGGCCAGGGCTTTTTGGACCCGTATACCACGTCCCCCAGCAGGGGGTGACCCATGTAGGCCATGTGGACCCGGATCTGGTGGGTGCGCCCGGTCTCCAGGCGACACTGGATGTGGGTATAGCCGTTTAAATGCTCCAGCACCGACCAGTGGGTCACCGCCCGCCGGCCCTGGAGCTTGTTCACCGCCATCTTCTTCCGGTCGGTGGGGTGGCGGAAGATGGGGGCGTCCACGGTGCCCGACTCGTCCTTTAAATTGCCCACACACACCGCCTCGTATTCCCGGTACAGGGAGTGGTCCTGGAGCTGCTCCGCCAGAGACAGGTGGGCAAAGTCGTTCTTGGCGGCAATGATGAGCCCCGAGGTGTCCCGGTCGATGCGGTGGACAATGCCGGGGCGCAGCTCTCCGTTGATTCCGGAGAGTGAATTACCGCAGTGATATAACAATGCGTTGACCAAGGTGCCGTCAGGATGCCCGGCAGCGGGGTGAACTACCAGGCCCACCGGCTTGTTGACGGCGATGACGTCGTCGTCCTCGTAGATCACGTCCAGGGGGATGTCCTGGGGCGCCACATCAATGGGGGCGGGGTCAGGCAGGGCCAGCACCAATTCATCCCCCAGGCTGGTCTTGTAGTTTTTCTTTACCGGCAGGCCGTTCAGGGTAACGGCTCCATCCTCCAGCAGCCGCTGGGCTGCCGAGCGGGTCAGCTCGGGCAGCATCCGGGCCAGAAACTGGTCGGCCCGCTCCCCCGCCCGGTCGGCGGTCAGATGCAGGGGGGTCATGCCTTGTCCTCCTCTTTGCAGAACAGCAGGAAGTAGACGCAGAAGGCAATGCCGCCGCACACAATGCAGATATCCGCCACGTTGAAGATGGGGAAGTTCATAAACAGGGTCTGGAACATATCGGTGACATAGCCCAGGAAGAGCCGGTCAATGAGGTTGCCCACCGCACCCGCCAGCACCAGGGCCAGGGAGACCATGCCGAAGGGGTGGTTGAAGGTCTTTCTGACCATCAGCACGATGATAAGGATGGAGGCAGCCGCCGAGATCAGGGTGAGAATCCAGGTATGTTCCTCAAAGATGGAAAAGGCCGCGCCGGTGTTCTGGTAGTAGGTCAGCTGGAGGATGTGGGGCAGAAAGGGGACCCCCTCCCCCATGGGGATGTAGGCCCGGACCAGGAATTTCACCAGCTGGTCCAGCACCACCAGAGCGGCGGCCAAAATGGCGTAGAGCATAGTTTTAGGCTCCTTTGACAGATCGTTCTTCTCATTGTAACACGGACGGCCCTAAGGGGTCAATCCTCGGCGGGAACGGGGATCTCCCCGTGCTCCTGCTCGTACTGGTTCAGATAGGATTCCACGGCAATGCACAGCTGCATATTGATGGAGCGCCGCTCCTTGGCGGCCAGAACGCGGATCTTCTGCATGACCTCATGCTCCAGCCGCAGAGAATAGGGGGCTTCCTGAACGCCCATACTCATTCCCTCCTCGTTGTATCTATTTGTATCTTTATAATATCAATAAGAGTGATATTTCACAAAGATTTATATAGAGTTGACTAGAGTGATTAAGAATGATATTATGAGCGAAAGGGGGCATTTCTATGGAGGACAAAAAGAAAGCACGCACCATTTCCATCCAGGTCACCCCGGAGACCAAAGAAAAAGCGGTCTGGCTGGCCCGGCAGTCCTGCCGGAGCCTGTCCGCCTATGTCCGCCAGCTCCTTCGGGTGCAGATTCGGGACTATGAGGCGAAAAACGGGCCCATCCATCGGGACGGCGGGCGGCCATAAAGGTCGCCCCTACGGGAAACACCGGACCCACCCGGTCTGTTGTAGGGGCGGCCTTTATGGCCGCCCGCAAAAAAGGGCCTGTTGCAAAATGTGCAGCTCGTACAAAGACCCGTCATTCCGAGAAAAACGGCCGCCCACCGGGCGGCCGTTTTTCGTGGGAATCCGTCCCTTTTGCCGGGGAAACGGATTGCC
>NZ_NFHA01000057.1:0-8658 GCF_002159225.1 Flavonifractor sp. An91
GGGACCCCCATCTCCAACTCCATGACGGAACTCTACACCATGCAGCGGTATCTGCAATATGACAGGCTCCAGGAGCTGGACATGACCCACTTCGACAGCTGGGCTTCCAGGTTTGGAGAAACCGTGACGGCTCTGGAACTGGCCCCGGAGGGGACCGGCTACCGGGCACGCACCCGCTTCTCCAAATTCTTCAACCTCCCGGAGCTGATGAGCCTCTTCAAAGAGGTGGCGGACATCCAGACAGCAGATCAGCTCCATCTTCCCGTGCCGGAGGTGGAGTACCACAATATCGTCTGCCAGCCTACCGAATTCCAGAAGCAGATGGTCCAGGAACTGTCCAAGCGGGCGGGAAAGGTACATAGCGGCAAGGTGGAACCCAGAGAGGACAATATGCTCAAAATCACCTCGGACGGCCGCAAGCTGGGACTGGACCAGCGCATTCTCAACCCCCTGCTCCCGGACGACCCTGGGAGCAAGGTCAATCAGTGCGCCGGCAACATCCTGCGCATCTGGAGAGAGGGAGCGGCAGACAAGCTGACCCAGCTGGTATTCTGCGACATCTCCACGCCCCAGGGCGCTTCCGGGCAATTCACTGTCTATGACGACCTGCGGCGCAAACTTGTCCGCGGCGGCATCCCGAAAGAGCAGGTCGCCTTCATCCATGAGGCCGACACCGATGCACGGAAAAAAGCGCTGTTTGCTAAAGTGCGCTCTGGCCAGGTGCGCGTCCTGATGGGAAGTACACAGAAGATGGGGGCGGGCACCAATGTCCAGGACCGTCTCATCGCCATGCACGACCTTGACTGCCCCTGGCGGCCCCGGGACCTGACCCAGCGCAAAGGCCGCATCGAGCGCCAGGGGAACTGCAACCCCCTCGTCCATGTGTACCGCTATGTCACCGAGGGCACCTTCGACGCCTATCTGTGGCAGACCGTGGAGAAGAAACAGCAGTTCATCAGCCAAATCATGACTTCCAAATCCCCGGCCCGTTCCTGCGAGGATGTGGACGCGACGGCGCTGTCCTTTGCCGAGATCAAGGCCCTGTGCGCCGGCGACCCCCGCATCAAGGAGCGCATGGAGCTGGATGTGGATGTGACCCGGCTGAAGCTGTTGAAATCGGACTACATGAGCAAGCACTACCGCATGGAGGATAACCTGCTCAACCGCTATCCCAAACGGCTGCGGGAGAACCGGGAACTGAAGAAGGCACTGGAAGCCGACCTTGCCCTGGCAGAACAGCACCCGCATCCGAAAGATGGCTTTGCCGGCATGACCATTGGGAACTGGGCCTACCAGGACCGCACATCGGCCGGCGAGGCTCTTCTGGCGTTGTGCAGCGAGGTCAAGGGCGACAATATGCTGGAAGCGGGACACTACCGCGGCTTTACCGTCCTGCTTTGTACCGGCTTACTCTGCTATAAGGCCATACTGAAGGGCTCCGCAGAGCACAGCGTAGAACTTGGGCAGGACGCCAAGGGGAACCTTGTCCGCATCGACCATGCGCTGGACAGGTTGTCCCAGCGCATCCAGGAGACACAGGACGCCATCGAACACACCCTTCAGCAGTGCGAGGCGGCCAAGGCAGAACTGGAGAAGCCGTTTCCACAGGAGGCGGAGCTGGCGGAGAAGGCTGCCCGGCTCACGGAACTGGACATCCTGCTCCACATCGGGGACCAGGAGAGTACAGACCGGCTGGCAGGATGAAGCAGGAACGCCCCCACGGGTCAACCGTGCGGGCGTTCCTGACCATGTATCAGAATTACAGTCCCATGTTCTGCCGGTCCCTGCGGCCATGGAGGAGGCGCCGGATCTCCACCGTGTCCCCCAGCACCGCGTAATACAGGACATACCCTTTCACCGGCACCTTGCGGATTTCATCCCGCATGGGCCTGGTTGTCCGATACAGCTCGTGGGCGTATGGGTACTTGGAGATGCGCTCTACCGTATTGTCCAGTTCATCCAGCAAGTCCTGTGCGGCCTTTGGGGCGTCCAGCTTCCCGGCGATATAGTCCACGGCATCCAGAATGTCCGCTTCCGCCAAAGGGAGGTAGACGATTTTATACATCCTCGTCATCTCCATAGCGGGCCAGACGCCGCCGGGCGTTCTCCATGACTTCGGTATGGGTCCTGCGCTCTTTGGTCTGCGCGGCCTGGAGCTCGGCTTCTATCAGCTTATCGTAGACACGGCTTTCATACAGGCCGTCCTCATAAGCCTCCATGCTCATGACCACCAGAGACCCCACGCCGTTTTTGGTCAGGAATACGGGCTCCTTGCTGGCCTGCACCTCATGGGTGATTTCCGCAAAATGATTTCTCAGGTCAGATACGGGCCTGATGTTCGGCATATCAACCGCCCCCTTTATCATGATTATATACACAATTTCGCTAACAGTCAATGACAACCGCTGTCAGTGCGATACAAAAATATGAAAGGAGATCGTACAATGTCAAACGCAAAACTGATGACCCCGCTCTTTTATCAGGGGAATTTCAATGCAGACGGAAAGAAGATGCGGGCCATATTGGTGCGCGAAGTGTCCAACGGGACAGACACCTACCGGCTCTGGAGGCGCGATGGCAAACCGGACCGGCAGTACCCCCAAGGGGAGTGGGACGACTATATCCTCTATGTGGAGTTACATGGGTATCTTGCTTCGCTCCGTACGACTGACTTCTATCTGATTGACCGCTGTGGCTTTCCGTCCGCAGTTACAGCCTTATACGGGGACGAAGACCAGCGGGCGCAATATTTTGACGGCCTGCGCTGGTCTGGGGGCGATGAAGCGGTGCTGGAGGCTTTGAAGCGGGAAGAAGATAAGATACAGGAGCTTGGGCGCGACCCGGCCCATCAGGCCGACTACATCAAGGCAATCCTGGACAAACATGTTTCCACCTACCGCGCTGCCAAACAAAATGGCGGCGAGACCTTCCCGGATTTTGTCGGTGCTCTCATGCTGGGAGAACTCTCGGAATGCCGTGAACTGTCTGCGATTTATCAAGGTGAGAGCCGGGAGAGGGAGCAAAAGCGCAGAGCCAAAGCAGTTGCGGAGGACCAGGAGTATTGTGAAGAACGCAACCGGCTGGCCGAAGAGCAGGTGCAGGACGCCATTCGCACTATCCGGGAGGGCGGCGTGCTCCAAAATGACACCGTGGAGTTTTACCGGAGCCGGCATGATTCCAGCGTGTGCTCCATCGTCCTCTGCCTGATGAGGCGGTATCAGGTGGACGTGCCCCTCCGCACCCAAGGGTGGATAAACAACAAGCTGGCCGCTGCCACGATTGCGGACGGCCGGTGTTCTCATCTGCGGTTCTGGGGGCGCAAGCGTGACAGGGCTTCCCGGCGGTTCGTGGACTGTATGAATAAACTGACCCGCGCTGTCCTTGCCGAACAAGAAAATGTGTGCGGCACCCCTGGACCGCCTCCCCCCCTGACATGAGAGCGTGGGAGCGTGTGTGTCAGTCGGTGCCGGTCATGTACCATACTTTTTCATTTTAGTGTTTATTTTCGGGTTTAAGGAATACATGGGAAAGGTACAGAAATGACTGTCACAGACCTGCACAGCAAGGCCAGCCGTATGAGAAGCCGGGAGCCGGTAGGCTTCCGGCTTCTCATACGGCCCCGGAATCATGCTCCCGCATCCGCTTGTGGGGACTGCGGCAAGTTTCCGATATATTTTTCCAGTCGCGCCGGCTATCAGGGGCCTGTGTACCTCTGATACGCCGTTACTACTTCATCAAAATTCATTAATATGCGTTTGCAGGAAGGCGGCTCCCAGATGAGCCGCCTTCCTGCAAACCCTCGCTATTACACTAAAGGTTGATCGAGAGCTACGATGGCCATATGATAGCCGTCCCGCCGGTGCTGACCGCGTCGTCCGCCGACAGCAATATCAAATTTTACCCAAAGGTCGTCCAGCGTGTATCCGTGCGCTTTCATCGCGCGATACAAATTGCTATTCTTTTTCAGTGACACTAAACCGTCTACATAGCAAATCACTTTACGGCCATTGATTGCCTGATCTAACATAGTCTTACGCATAGTTACTTTAGCCTCGCTTTCATAGTAATGATGTGATGTAAATTACCACGGCAGAAAACCTTCTTGCCGGAATTCATTCTCTGCAAGTTGGTAACCGCGGCTCTGCTCACGGCCCATCAGGTAGCCATAGGCGTACCAGGAGCATCCGGAAGGCTTACCGTCTTTCCATGCATTGGCCCAGGCGTCCCGAACAGTAGCGGGTCCGGTCCAACGTCCTGCGTCCTTCCAGCCCATCAGCCATTTGATGTATGGGCTGCGCTTGCTGCCTCGCACAAGGCCACCATTCGTGTGGATAACAACGCCTCGACTGGTCTGCTGATATGCGGCTTCTTCCATAATGTATCTTCCTTTCTGATGTAAAAAATACAAATGTGTTATGGTACTATCGTGACGGCTGCGCTCCAGTCGTAACGGGGGCCGCCCCCCGTTACGACTGGAACCACCTTTATGAATGGAAAATTTCATCCCGCAATTTGGGGTGGTTATCCAAAAGGGCATCTACACCGGCAGGGTCAAATTCACGCAGTTTTTGCAGGTCAAATCGCAGAAACTTGACACCATGGTGAGCGTACTGAGGCTTAGAGATGGGTTCCGCCAGATCATATCGCCGGATAAACGCCATAATATCCTCGCCAATATATCGGTCATCCAGAATCGCTTCGTTGCCCGGAAGCTTCACCCAGGGGATTTGATAAGTCATCTTGGCGAACGGGAGCCCATCTGATAAGAACTCAATCCCAAGGTTGAAAGTCGGGAGATAGAAACCAACACTAAGCGTGACCATGATTTCCTTCCCGCGATAGCAAAATGGGACCTCCTTACGCACTCGTGCTTCCATGTTCCAAACCTCCTAAAAAATCGTAAAAATATTCCGGCTTCTTGGGCGCCATAGGGTATCCGAGGGCCAGAGCCAAAGCCACTTCGGAGTCATCCACATGCTCAAAGTGAGCGACCTTATCCATGTTGAACTCAGCCTCTCGCAAGACGTGTGTCCCCTGGCGGATACATCGGCCTGTCAGGTGACAAATCTGACGCTGTGTGAGCCAGTCCAGGAACTCAGAAGTGATGCCGCTGGCCAGATATGCACATCCAGGGGCGGCTGACTCCATCACCGTTCTATCCGTCAACGGCGCATAGGAGTATCCCTGGGGTGTTATCACATAGAGGTCAAGTTCCAGCGGCTCATGCTCCAAATTGAGGCGACAGACGAACAAATACTCGCCAGGCCGTGCATGGGGGAATCGGCTCCAGGACCGTTTCTTGCCAGGGAAAGGCTCCGGCATGATGGCCAACCTTGCTTTTTTTTCATTTATGTCGGAGATGGCTTTGTCGATGTCCGGGATATCTTCCGCGTGGATCATGTGGAGCGTATGGAGGTCGTCACTATCAAAGAGCTGATTGATGGAGCGATCAACCATTTTGCCCGGATAACAAACAACTGCTACAATAGACATTATCGTTCCCTCCTAAAGAATGATGTGATTGTTTGATGTCCGCAATCCGCCGCGGCTCCAGTTGGGCGGTGAGCGGCGCCAATTTCCGGCGTGAAACATGATAGATTCTCCTTTTATGTAGAGTTTATTTATTGTTGTATCGTGCTGTTTCTATATAGCGCGAAATTCACTAACTTTATTTATGCGATGATTATATACCTCCCTTTTCCACTCGTCAATATGTTTCTTTAATGCTTAATAAAATGTTCATATTTGGTTAGTAAAAAATTATTTCCCTTACTGGATATAAGCAAAAAAGGACGGGAGGCCATGCCACAAAGGCTGGTCTCCCGTTTTCGCTGCTCAGGGGGTGTCCAATTTTCTCTCTATATTATAGCGTATCTGACGACTGCTTCAGATGGCTGAAGAGCCCAAAGTCGCCATAGATTGCACAGCTTCCTGGGTAAACTCTACTTCCGGGTAGGTGCAGTAATCGGAATAGGCACTGCGCCCGGTCAGCCTGCAAATGCCCTGGTCTATCGCCCACTGGAGCGCTGCCGGATGGTTCCGGGTGTCGAAGTACGCGCAGTTGGGATTCGTGACCGATGAATTGGGCAGGCAGGTTGTAATCAAGTTCCTGCAGGTCAGTTCTTCCGCCGGGTCACCGATGACAAAGACCGCGAGCCGCTTGTCACCAAAATAGGTCGTCTTCCCCAATGATACATTTTCCCCTGCCCGAATGTCTGGAAAGTTAGGCCATGTTCGGATATTCATATCAATCACCTCCTTAATATTGTTATCAATATCTCTATATTCTATAGTTTATTATATCATTTTCGTGGCGTTTTGTCAATAAAATACACAAAATAGCGGGAAATAATGTTTGCAATACGCTCAATTTATGATATAATAAAGTCAAGGAGAAAATAAAATTTGGGTATGTGCCCTCTACGATACACGCACAGAAATATACATAGACATAGAAAGAAAATATATAAAGGGGAGAAAGCACATGTCTGTTGCACTGAACGGCGATGCCCTGACTATCGGCGGCCGCATCCGATGGGTCAGGCAGAACGCAAAAATCAATATCAAAAACTTTGCCCAGGAACTCGGCATATCCGCCAATTATCTTAGTATCCTGGAGCACGGAAGGCGCCCGCCCTCAGACCAACTTCTGCGAAAAATCGCGGAAGTCGGCGGGGCATCCTATCAATGGCTTAAAGATGGTGAGGATGCCGCAAAAGAGGACGACGCAGGTAACACCTTGCCGCAGGCTCAACCTGACCAAACACCGGATATCCGGCTATTCCTGCGGGTTTTGCAGTGCTATCAGCCGAAAATATTTCCCGAAACTGTAAGCTATATCCTCAATGTGGAGCCCGACACCTTCACCAAATTCATGGACGGGGAGGTGGAATTAAACCTGGAGCAGGAAGGCATCAAGATGCTGGCCAAGCGTCTTGATCCGAACAAAGTGGTGCGCGAGATGGGTGCGGTAGGGCGCTTCCTCACAGAGGTCAACACGGTCAATTCAACAGAAGTCGTGAAGAAAGCCATCAAGGACTATTTAGAGCAGTTCGAGGATGGCGCATATACATGGGGGGAGGTATCAGAAGGAGCGGGCGAGGACGTCGAATATAGACTGCCTGATTGTACCGTTGAAATCAATACACTGACCTATATAGGCCGCAGGAAAGAGGCACAGGACGAGACAACTGTTTTCCACTTTCAGTATGTAAAGGAAAAGAAGGGGACTGCTGCGAGCAGACTGTACGGCTGGTCATCGAAGGGTGACATCAGCAGATATATGGAAGTGGTCAATCAGCGTCTGCCGCGCCTCAAACCGGGCCGAAAGAGCAAAGCGTCGGAAAGCGACAAGCGCGAAGTCTTTGTATTTTCCAACGAAGTCCTATACGAGAGATTTGCGGAATGTCTGGTGTCCATCCAGCGGGACCGGGAATCCCGCAGTGCCGGTCTTGCCGCCGCGGGCCTGCCCTCTCTCCTCCTGTTGAATGTGACTCAAGAGTCCTCTTCCATCGTGCGCGGTATGCAGTCTCTGCCTCCGTTTGCGATCACAACCGCAAGGAAGTATCTCAGCGACTTTGACGGGGATAAGCTGGCGAACAACTTACTCCCGCCCCAATTAGGGGAATATCCTGAACTCCATGCACATGAATACTTCCTGTCCTTTGTGCATGGGATAGTAGAGAAGGATAGGGATGTCCCCGTGCTCTATCCGCTCTATATCGTTGACAAGGACCAACCGAATGTTACAGTGGAATTGACCCAGGAGAGCAGGAACAAAATCGTATCCAATCTCCAGGCCCCTGTCGAACAGCGCTTTTTGGGCTTTTCTGTCCCCGCTGTGACCTATGTATTCCGGGACAAAGCGCTGTATCAGATATTCGTGGACTGCGCGAAAACACTCCGGGAGGAAACGGGCCCGGCCGAGGGCGCCTCGACCAGACACCAGCATATCTTCCTGCTTCTGGACGAGGATTGCCAAGCTGTTGCGGACAATACAACCTTCCAGCTGTAACATTTCTAACTGCATAGCCCCAAAACAAGACGGCTTCCCATACCAGGGAGGCCGTCTTTTCGCATCATTTTATGACACGGGAGGTGAGGAACCATGTTTCCCGTCACACCGGAACAGCTGGCCCAGGCCCGGGAGCTGGACTTGCTGACCTATCTGCGGCGGTATGAGCCGGACGAGCTGATTCCGCACGGCAACGGCTCCTACGCCACACGCACACACAGCAGTCTCAAACTCTCCAATGGGCAATGGTACTGGTGGTCCCGCGGCGTGGGAGGCGTCACCGCGCTGGACTATCTTGTGGAGGTGCAGGGCCTGTCCTTGCCGGATGCCGTGCGGCAGATCCTCGGCGCAGGGCCCATGCCCCCGGCGGCGCCTGTCCCCCCGGAGCGGCGCAGGCCCCAGCCGTTTCGTCTGCCGCCCCGCCACACCGACGACCGGCGGGTGATGGCCTACCTGACCGGCCGCGGCATCGACGCCGAGATACTCCACGCCTGCATCCGAAACAACCAGCTTTATGAGGATGCGGCCCACCACAACTGCGTGTTCGTGGGCTACGACGGGGACACGCCCAGGTATGCCGCTCTGCGTGGTACATACCCCCGCTCCACCTTCATGGGCGAGGTGGCCGGGAGCGATAAGCGGTT
>NZ_NFHA01000058.1:0-8288 GCF_002159225.1 Flavonifractor sp. An91
TTCATCCTGAGCCAGGATCAAACTCTCAATAAAATGGTATCTAAAGAACCGAAGTTCTTCAAATCACTTTATCGAAGCTTAATTCATAGCTTCAAAGAAATTAAATCAAGAGCCTTCTTTCAAGCTTTGCTTGTCAGAAGGACTTCTCGTCCTTTCTGGTGCTTCGTGTTTCTTTCACGTTGTTTAATTTACAAGGTACACGCTCTTGCCAGCCATTCGGGCTGACGTGCTATTTATTTTAGCACGCTCTGTTTTGCTTGTCAAGAACTTTTTTCAAGTTTTTTCAGGGCTTTTTAGCCCCGAACCGCTTGTTTCGGTTCTTTTTCAAGCTCGTTCACGCCCTCCGGCGCGAACTCATTTAGTTTACCACGCACGCTCGCGTTTGTCAAGCACTTTTTTCTGATCTTTTTCCGCAAGACCGTCCAGGTTCCCCTCGGTTTCTTCCGGTTTTGGTCAGATTTTCATGCCCTCTCGCAAGGCGCTCAGATAGAATATCACTCTCGCCCCCATTTGTCAACATCTTTTTTCACTTTTCTTTCGACTTTTTGCGCCGCTCCAAACACTACCTATATATAGTAGAAAATCAGAGACTTACCCACAAGATGCCCCCTACTCTCTCTTGCGGAACAGAGAGATGACAAACAGCAGCAGCGGACCGCCCAATCCAAAGAGAATACTCCCCCACAGCACCGGCCCTCCCAAAGCCCAATCCAGGGCAAAGGCGTCGGGAAAGAGCCAGATGGCCCCTGCCGCAGCCGCCAGAATGATGGGCAGCACGGCGGTGGTTCTTTTCTTAATCGCAAACCCTTTCTGGGCCAATTCCGAACAGGCACAAGCCAACAGAGACAACAGAGCCAGATCGGCCAGCACCCACAGGGCAATGATGACCGACTCCATCCGCTGGAAGGTGCCCTCAAAGCCAATGCCTTTTACCATCATAAAGAAGGGGGTATCCATACGCCCGGCCAGGCCGGGCCCAAAGTTGCCCAGGCAGACCACCTGCAAGGCGGTGAGGGTGAGGCACAGGCCCACCGCCCAGCGCAGAATCTTTCTCCGGCTGCCCTCCTCTGGCACCACATGGCCCCCCAGGCAGGTGGCGAAGACCACATAGCCCAGCAGGCCCAGCACCGGCAGGGTGGCCCAGCCCACTGCGGGCAGGTCCTCCACCCACACGGGCAGCAGATTGGCAGTATCCACCTGAAAGGCTCCCAGCAGCAGGGACAGGGCCAGCCCGGCGGCCAGAGTGAGGAAGAACACCTCTCCCGCTCGGGCCAAAGCCCGCACCGGCTTGCGGACCAGCCAGAAGGTCGCCCCCAACAGGGCCAGCAGAAAGAGCACCATAGGGGCGTTGCGGTAGCTGATGGTAAGAAAGCGCAGGGCCACCTGCCGGGCGTTGGCCGCCAGCAGGTAGAGCCCCCACAGAAAGTAGAGCAGGCAGAACACCCGCCCCAAGGCAGGACCCAGCAGCTGTTGGGCGGTATTGGGCAGACCGCCCCTGTCCGGGCCGTCCCTGAACAGCCGCCAAAGCAGCCAGCACAGCCCCAGCAGTACCGGCAGAGCGACTAGAGTGGCCAGCCACCCAGCCTCCCCGGTCCGCCGGGCGGTGCTGCCGGGCAGCAGCTGAATGGCGGGGGACAGCAGAGCCGCAAAGGTCAGGGTCAGCAGCTGCCGCAGAGAAATGCGGTCGTCCGGCATGGTGTCACCTCCTAAATATAATAGTGAATCGTCATTACCCGTCAGCGTGGTAGCTGCGCTGGATTACCGCCTCGGCGGTGGCCTCCAGCTTCAAGTCTTTCATGGAATAGCTGCCCAGCAGCACCTCCTTGTGCCAGGGCACCGCAAAGGCGGCGGATTGGCGCAGCCCCAGATAGTCGGCGTCCAGCACCCGGGACAGCTCCAGCGCCCGGGCCATCCGCTCCGCCTCCACCTGAGCCAGCTCCGCCTCCAGGGCATCCAGTGTGGCCTGGTCGGGCATGGCGCTCCCCTCCGCCAGATTGGCATCCACCTTACAGTGGACCTTTAACCCGGCCAGAGTGTCCCCCTGCCAGATGGGGCGCACCGAGGCGGCGGCACCCACTACCCGCAGGGCGGCGGCGGTGCCGTCGGGGGCCTGTACCTCCACCACGTCGGCATCCACCTTGCCGAAAATCAGATTGACCCCCAGAGCGGCGTCTCCCTCCGCCCAGCCTACCAGCACCCCATCCTTTAGAATCCCGTAGCCGGCAGCGGTGAGTCCACCGTCCGCCAGCACCGCAGGCAGAAAGGAGGCCCCCTGCCGGTCCAGCTCGGCCAGCACATCCTTTACCGTCCGGGGCATGGAGTTGGCAGTGAGCCCGGCGTCGTCGGCCAGGGCCTCCAGCCGGTCGGTGGCAGAGCCGTCGGCGGCGGCAGCCTCAATGGCCTGACCCGCCGTGCCATTGCGCACCACATAGAGGGCGGTCTCCAGGCGCATCTCCACATCCCGCAGCACATAGTCCAGAGAGGGCATGACCCCCCGTTTGGCCAGTCCCTCCCCCAGCAGTAGCTGAGTGACGTGGCCGAAATAGAGGTAGGAGGACCCCTCCCCCTGGAGTTCCAGCACGGCGGCGCTGATGGTACCCGCTTCCCCCGCCACCACCTCAGTCTCCTCCTGAGAGGTGCCGCCGGAGGCGGTGATGGCCACCCCGGCATCCCCAGCCGTATCCACTCCCAGGGTGCGGATCAGCTCCATGTCCTCGATCTCCCGGGCGTATGGCAGAAAACCGGAGTACCGGCGGCAGCCGGTGAGCAGGAGCATAAGGAGCAGCACCAACAGAACCTGTTTTTTCACCGCTGTTTCCTCCTGTTCCTGGGCTTGAGGGCGGCAGGCCGGTCCTTGATCTGGGGCATGGGCCGCCGCAGCAGCACGTGCTCCCGTGGCCTGCGGCCGGTACCCACCGCAAAAGGGGTGAGATAGGGCACCCCAAAGCTCTCGATGCCCGCCAGATGGACGATGAGTACCGCCGCGCCCATGACGGTGCCGAAGAGTCCCGCCGCGCTGGACAGCAGCACCAGCACAAACCGCCAGATTCGCAGGGCGCCCCCCAGCTCCTGAGAAGGCATGGTGTACCCGGCGATGCCGGCCACCGCCACCACAATAAGCACCGCCGGGGAGACGATCTTGGCCTCCACCGCCGCCGAGCCCACCACCAGACCGCCTATAATAGAAACCGTCTGACCGATGGACTGGGGCAGCCGCAGGCCCGCCTCCTGCAGGATCTCAAAGGCGATGAGCAGGACGATGACCTCAAAAGCCGAACGGAAGGGCACGTTCTGCTTGGCAGCGATGATGGACAGGGCCAGCCGGGTGGGGATCATCTCCTGGTGAAAGGTGACCATGGCGATATAGAGGGCGGGCAGCAGCAGGGTGGTAAGCATACAGAAGTAGCGCAGCACCGTCAGGGCGGTGGCCAGCAGCCAGTTGGAGGACTTGTCCTGGGGGGCCTGCAAAAAGTTGCCCAGCACCGCCGGAGCCAGATAGCCCAGAGGGATGCCGTCGATGAGGATGCCCACCCTCCCCTGGGCCAGCCCGGCGCAGAACCGATCGGACCGCTCGGTGTACTGGATGAGGGGAAAGGGGGTGTGGGCGGCGGGCACGATATACTCCTCAATGGCTCCGGTGGAAAACACCCCGTCAATGTCGATGTCCCGCAGCTGGGCGGTCACCTGCTCCACCAGATGGGGATTGGTGATCCCCTCTATATATAGGATATCCACCAGCGTGGCCGACTGGCGGCCTACGATCTGCTCCTGAATCCGCAGCTCCGGGGCCTTCAAATGGCGGCGGACAATGCTGGTGTTGGTACGCACGCTCTCCACAAAGGCGTCCTTGGACCCCTTGAGCACCGTCTCGTTGTCGGGAGCGGACACAGACCGCTTCTCCTCGGTACCCACAAAGCAGGACAGCACCGTGCTTTCCCCGGGAAACAGGAACACGCACCACCCGGCCACCAGGTCAAAGACCACCTGGTCCAGCCTGTCCCGCTCCTCCACCGTCAGGTTGTACAGGGCCCCCTGGCGCATCCGCTCCATCATGGGGGTGGTTCCGGCGCATCGGGCCAGCTCCGGATCCTGGGCCATGGGCCGCAGGAGATAGTCGCTGATGCGCTCCATCCGCACCATACCGCTGAGGTAGCACAGGGTCAAACTGTGCCTGGGGTCCTCCCCCACCCACACCGTCCGGTGGACAAAATCCACACAGTCCCGGAAGATCTCCTCCAGCCGGGCCAGGGTGATGGCCCCCGGATAGCGGGGCTCCTGCCGGGGGTGGGGATGGGTCTGTCCGTCGGAGCGATCATGGGCCACGGCAAGTCCTCCTTTGTCTGAATGTGCGCATCAACGCTCTCTGCGTTTCCCCATTCAGAGCTCTTTTTTACAGTCCCACGGCCCTGTTTGGGTGAATTTGACGAATTGAACTTTTTTATACTGCCCCGTTTTCGCCTTGTTATACAAACTTGAAGGTAACTGTTGCAATTTTCCAAAAGAATTGATATACTTGAAAAAACTCCCCGGTTCATCTGGTAAACTAGTCACCTTCCGGTAAGTATCCCGCCGCTCCGGTGGAGCAATTCTAACAAAGAGGAGGAGCCCCTATGAAGCCCTTTACCCAAGCCGCCGACGTTCTAGACAAGGAGCTGGCGGACAAGATCGACGGCATCATCTCCGCCCACAACGGGGACGCCACCCAGCTGGTGGGTATCCTGCTGGACGTGGAGGCCGCCGTGGAGCGGCACTACATCCCTGAGTCCGCCGCCTACTATGTGGCCGAGAAGCTGGGCGTCAAGCCCACTCAGGTCTACGATGTCATCTCCTTCTACACCGCGCTCCACTCCAAGCCCCGGGCCAAGTTCACTCTGGAGGTGTGCAACTCCGCCCCCTGCCGGGTGAAGGACAGCGACACTCTGGTGGAGACCCTCAAGCGCCTGCTCAACCTGGAGGTGGGCGAGGTCACCTACGACGGCCGCTTTTCCATCGAGAAGGTCCCCTGCTTCGGGGCCTGCGACGTGTCCCCCGCCGTGCGGGTCAACGGCGTGGTGTACGGCCATCTGGACAGCGAGGAGCGTATCCTGGATATGCTCCAGCAGCTCAATTAAGGGGGTGCCGGTATGAGCAAGAAAGTCTGTTTTATCACCCGTAACTTCGGGAAGTACGATCCGGACAGCCTGAAGAGCTACGAGTCCATCGGCGGCTTCACCGCCCTGCGGAAGGCCCTGAAGATGGACGGCAACGAGATCGCCGACGTGCTGGCCGCCAACGGCGTTCAGGGCCGCGGCGGCGCCGCCTACGACATGGGCAAGAAGTGGCGCCAGGCCCGTGAGGTCAAGGGCAAGCACAAGTGCGTGGTGTGCAACGCCGACGAGGGCGAGCCCGGCACCTTCAAGGACCGTGAGCTGCTGACCAACGATCCCTTCCAGCTGCTGGAGGGCATGATCATTGCCGGCTGGTCCGTGGGCGCCGACAACGGCTACATCTATATGCGTGAGGAGTATTCTCACCTGCGTCCCCGCCTGCTGTCCGCCATCGCCCAGTGCGAGGAGGCCGGCTACCTGGGCGACGATATCCTGGGCTCCGGCCTGAACTACCGCATCCACCTCTACTCCGGCGCCGGCGCCTACGTCTGCGGCGAGGGCTCCGCTCTGGCCGAGTCCGTCGAGGGCAAGGCGGGCCGTCCCCGTATGAAGCCCCCCTTCATCAAGCAGTGCGGCGTGTTCCACCTGCCCACCTGCGTCAACAACGTGGAGTCCCTCTCCCTGGTGCCCCCCCTGCTGCTGGACGACGAGGGCTACTACAAGAGCCAGGGCACCGAGGACTGCCCCGGCACCAAGATGATCTCTGTCTCCGGCAACGTGAAGAACCCCGGCGTGTTTGAGGTGCCCTTCGGCATCACCATCCGGGAGATCATCTACGACCTGGCCGGCGGTATGGAGAACCCCGAGTATCCCCTGCGCCTGGTGCAGCTGGGCGGCGCTTCCGGCCGGATCTGCGCTCCCTCCCAGCTGGACACCCCCTACACCTACAAGGGAATGCGGCAGGCCGACCTGACTGCCATCGGCTCGGGCGCCGTGCTGGTGGTGGACGAGCGCACCAGTGTCATCGGCTTCCTGCGGATGACCCAGGAGTTCTTCTCCCACGAGAGCTGCGGCCAGTGCACCCCCTGCCGGGAGGGCAACCGCCACATCGCCATGCTGCTGGATAAGGTGGCCGCCGGCGAGCACACCCAGAAGGATGTGGACACCCTGAAGAAGTTCGCCGACATCATGTCCTGCGCTTCCCTGTGCGGCCTGGGCGAGACGGCTCAATCCGCCCTGCTGTCCGCCATGAAGCGCTTCCCTGAAGTCTTTGCCGTCAAAGAGGAGGTCGCGGTCCGATGAGCAATACGGTACATCTTACCATCAACCATATGCCGCTGGAGGTGCCCGCCGGCACCCGCATCATCGAGGCGGCCAAGATGCTGAACATTGATATCCCCCATCTGTGCTACCATCCCGACCAGACCATCAAGGCCCACTGCCGGATGTGTATGGTGGAGGTCACCGGCCAGCGCAAGCTGCTGGCCGCCTGCTCCACCGTGGTGTGGGAGGGCATGGAGGTCTTTACCGACACCAAGAAGGTGTACGACGCCCAGGTGGGCGTGCTGGACCTGATTCTGGCCGACCACAAGCAGAACTGCCTGTCCTGCGCCCGCAACGGCAACTGCGAGCTGCAGAAGCTGTGCCGCCGGTTCAACCGCCTGCTGCCCGAGCTGCCCGACATCTCCTCCAACGAGCCCCTGCGCATCGACAATCCCTCCATCGTGCGGGACCCCTCCAAGTGCGTCAAGTGCGGCCGCTGCGTGAAGGTGTGCGCCGAGGTCCAGGGCTGCGCCGCCCTCACCGCCGCCAACCGCTCCGGCGACTTCAAGATCACCACCGCCTTTGACCTGCCCATGGACCAGACCGACTGCGTCCTGTGCGGCCAGTGCTCCCTGGTGTGCCCGGTGGGCGCCATCGTGGAGGTGGACAACACCAACGATGTGGTCCGCGCCATTCAGGACCCCCGCAAGCACGTTGTGGTCCAGGTGGCTCCCTCCGTCCGCGTGGGCCTGGGCGACGAGTTCGGCCTGGAGCCCGGCGCCATCGTCACCGGCAAGATGGTCACCGCCCTGAAGATGATGGGCTTTGACAAGGTGTTCGACACCAACTTCACCGCCGACCTGACCATCATGGAGGAAGGCAGCGAGCTGCTGGACCGCATCAAGAACGGCGGCAAGCTGCCCATGATCACCTCCTGCTCCCCCGGCTGGGTCACCTACATGGAGAAGCATCACCCCGAGCTGTGCGACAACCTGTCCACCGCCAAGAGCCCCCAGGGTATGTTCGGCGCCGTGGTCAAGACCTACTATGCCCAGAAGATGGGCTGGGACCCCCACGACATCGTGTCCGTGTCCGTCATGCCCTGTACCGCCAAGAAGTACGAGGCCTCCCGTCCTGAGCTGGGCCGGGACGGCTACCGGGACGTGGACTATGTCCTCACCACCCGCGAGCTGGCCAAGCTGATCCGCTACGAGGGTCTGGACCTGTCCGTGCTGCCTGAGAGCGAGTTTGACTCCCCCTTGGGCATCGGCTCCGGCGCCGGCGCCATCTTCGGCGCCACCGGCGGCGTGATGGAGGCCGCCCTGCGTACCGCCTATGAGGTGTACACCGGCCAGACTCTGCCCCGTCTGGAGTTCGAGGACGTCCGCAACGACGTCAACGCCATCAGGGAGGCCACCATTGACCTCAACGGCACCCCGCTGAAGGTGGCCATCGCCAACGGTCTGAAGAATGCCGAGGAGATCATCCGCCGGGTGGAGAGCGGCGAGGCCGACTACATCTTCATCGAGATCATGGCCTGCCCCGGCGGCTGCATCGGCGGCGGCGGTCAGCCCATCGGCACCAACAACGCCGTCCGGGACGCCCGCATCAAGGCCCTGTACGAGATCGACCGGTCCCTGCCTCTGCGTAAGAGCCACGAGAACCCGGAGATCAAGACCATCTATGAGGAGTTCTTCGGTGCGCCTCTGTCCCACCGCTCTCACGAGCTGCTCCACACCCACTATCACGCCCGTCCCAAGAAGCACGACTTCTCTCATCTGAAGTAAGCAGAAGGGTCTGCTGCAAAACCGCTGTCTTACACAAGCCTGTCATTGCGAGCCAGTGCGCACACTGGCGTGGCAATCCGTTTCCCCGGCAAAAGGGGCGGATTCCCACGAAAAACGGCCGCCCACCGGGCGGCCGTTTTTCTCGGAATGA
>NZ_NFHA01000059.1:0-8201 GCF_002159225.1 Flavonifractor sp. An91
TTGTCAAACTAAATGCAACAGGAATTGAGTTCGAAGTCCCATAATTCCTGGGCAGAATGGAAATTCAAAACTTTGCGAGGCCTGGCGTTAATTAACGCCAGGTTTCGTTTTAGCGTGGCGGGAGCGACTCTGGATAGATTCCTGCCTTTTGGATAGAATTCCCGGAGCAGGCCATTGAGATTCTCATTTGTACCTTTCTGCCAGGCACAATAGGGATCGGTAAAATAGACATCGCAGTGCAGCCGTTCCTCAATTCTGCGCCAGTTGGCAAATTCCGTGCCTCGATCACAAGTAATAGTCTTGACCAACTGTGGCGGGAAGGCGGAAAGCACAGAGACGATCGCGTTCTCCATGGTCTCCGCCCTTCGGTCCGGAATCTTAACTGCAATGTAAAAGCGCGTCTTGCGTTCCGCCAGGGTGGCGAAGCAGGCCTTACTCTTGCCCTGGCCGCTCACCACCGTATCCGCTTCCCAGTGCCCGGCTTCTTTCCGGCTGTACACGGATCTATCTCGTTTGCGGATCGACTTACCCTTACTGTATTTTCCACGAGTTTCCTTGCTTCCATGGCTTTTTCCCTTGCGCCGCAGCACTTTCAAGTTCCCGTTCACCAGGTATTTCTCATAGACCCAACGGTAGATCGTCCGCCAGCTGGGTATCTTCAGTTCGCACGGTGTGCAGGCGATCTGCTCCGGTGACCATGTTGCTTTCAATTTTTCATTGATGTAGTCAATCACTTCTTGTGCGTGAAACATTCCACGATGGCAGTAGGACCGCCGCAACAGATACTTCTTTTGAGCTGTGTGTGGATAGTAAGTGGGAATGTCATACATATGTGTACAGTTCCGTCGTATCTCCCGCGAAATCGTGCTCACGTTCCTTCCTACCAGCCGTGCGATCTCTCGGTAGCTCAGCCCATCCACATAATATTTCCGTATACAACTGCGTTCTTCTATGCTAAGATGATGGTAGTTCATATAGTCCCCTCCTGGTGTTTTGGTTGTGTGGTTACTCCATTCTACCACTGGGGGCCATATGAACTCTTTTTATTTCCCTAAATTGTTGCGCTTGATAGTATAATTCACCCCATGAACAAAAAAGGACCTGCCTTACGGCAGGTCCTTTTTGCAGGTTTATGCGAATTTCTCAATGTAGCCCATGACAAAGATGATCAGTACGATGATGGGCACCACCACGGTGAAATACATCCGCAGCTTTGCGGGGAAGCGCACGCCCTTGCCCTGGTCGGCCTCGGCCAGGAAGCCGTCGAAGCCCCAGGCAATCTTCTTGGACAGGCAGCAGAACAGCAGATAGATCACGGAACCCAGGGGCAGCAGGTTGTTGCTCACCAAGAAGTCCTCAAAGTCCATGACGCCCATGCCCAGGATCTTGATACCGCTCCAGATGTTGTTGCCCAGCAGGCAGGGCAGGCTGAGCAGGAAGATAAGCACCAGGTTGATGGCCACCGCCTTACCACGGGACACCCCCCACTTGTCCATCCAGCAGGCCAGGATGTTCTCAAACACGGCGGTGATGGTGGACAGGGCGGCAAAGAACAGGAACACGAAGAACAGCGCGCCCCACAGCCGTCCGCCGGGCATGGCGTTGAACACATTGGGCAGGGTGATGAAGATCAGGTTGGAACCGGCGTCGGGATTGACGCCGAAGGCGAAGGCAGAGGGGAAGATGATCAGGCCGGACACAAAGGCCACGCAGGTATCCAGGATGCCCACGCTGATGGTCTCGCCGAAGAGGCGGCGGTCTTTGCCGATGTAGCTGCCGAAGATGGCCATGGCGCCGATGCCCAGGCTCAGGGTAAAGAAGGCCTGTCCCATGGCGGCGTAGATGGCCTCGCCCAGCCGGAAGTTGCCGTTGGCATCGTACATCAGGTTGTCGAAATTAGGCACCAGATAGAACTCCAGGCCCTTGATGGCCCCGGGCAGGGTGATGGCCCGGATGGCCAGGATCACCAGCAGGCACAGCAGGCAGAGCATCATAAACTTGTTGGCCTTCTCCACGCCGTTGCGCAGGCCACGGCTGCAGATTACCATACCCAGCACCACCACAATGGCCATAAAAAGCAGCTGCATACCGGGCTGAGCTACCATGGTGCCAAAACTCTGCTCCACACCGGCCTTGTCCAGTCCCTCAAATTGACCGGCAGCGATCTTGAAGAAATACATCAGCAGCCAGCCGGCAATGGTGGTATAGAACATCATCAGCAGGTAGTTGCCCGCCATACCAAACCAGCCGTACCAGTGCCACTTGGCGCCCTTGGGCTCCAGTTCCTGGAAGGACACAATGATGCTTTTCCGGCTGGCCCGGCCCACAGCAAACTCCATCGCCATGATGGGCAGACCCATGGCCACCAGAAATACCAGATAGATCAGCACAAAGGCCGCGCCGCCGTACTGTCCCACGATGTAGGGAAAGCGCCAGACATTGCCCAGGCCGATGGCGCACCCGGCAGAGATGAGCACAAAGCCCAGCCGGGATGCAAAGGTCTCTCTCTCTTTCACGATTTTTCCTCCTTGGCTTGGCTGCCTGACGGCGGCCTTCTGAGCCGATTCCGTTCAATATCCGGCCTCGGCCCCGCTGTTTCCCCGGGAGGAAAGATCCTCCACAAAGAGAATTCCCGCGGCCCTCACCGCGGGAAACAAACTACTTTGCCGCCTAAACAGCAGTTTTTTGTCTTTTTTCCTCTCGAACGTCTGCCCAAGCGGAGCGCAAAGCAGTTGATTCAACAGACAATATCATAGCCGATTTTACCGGCTCTGTCAATGCAAAGCGTTACATTGATCTGCATCATTATCCATTTTTCTTACAGCCAGTCCTCCACCACATCCCGCAGCGTCACCGGCGACACCTGATTGCGCCGGACCAGCTCGGCCAACTCATCAATACGCCCGACGCTCACCGTGATATTGGGCACCGCCTGACTGTCCCCATCCGGGCCGGTCACCTTGATGCCGTAGCTCTCGCAGCACAGCCCTCCTACTGCCATCTCATCCACCAGGATGGCATAGCGGTAACCGCAGTCCTCCGGACTCTCCAGCAGCAGCTCTCGCATGGCGTTCTCCCCCTTTGTACGATTCTATGACTCAATTATACATCTTTACCATAAATTGTAAAGTTTTACCGTTCGTATTCTTTCGTCATAAATCGCCATAGAGGATTAGGTTTCCTTCCGCTCCGCCCAGGTATAGAGGAGCACCGCTCCCAGGATAATTCCTGCGCCCAGCAGCTGCATAGGGGCTGGGATCTCTCCAAACAGGGGGACGGCCAGCGCCCCGGAGAACACCGGCTCGCACAGCTTAGCTGCCGACACATAAGCAGGGGACAGATATTTCAGGCACCAGCTGAACAGGCTGTGTCCCATCAGGGTACACAGCACTGCCAGGCCTAGACCGATGAGCCACTCCCGGCCGCCGTAGCCCGCCAGGGGCGTGCCGCTGGCCAGCGCCATAACCAGCAGGGTCAGGAAGCAGGCCAGGTAGGTCAGAAAGGTATAAATGGTGGTGGAGAGGTATCCTCTCTGTATTCTTCCAATCAAAGTATACAGAGCGACAAAGACTGCCGCCGCCAGGGCCAGAATATTTCCGTACAATTCGCTCCCTTGGGCGCCGCCGGCCAGGGCCAGCACGGCGCTGCCCTCAAAGGCCAGCACAATGGCCGCCACTCCCAAAGGCGGAATCTTTCCTTTTAAAAAAAGGGCAAAGCCCAGGGCGGTGAAGATGACCTCGGTACTCACCAACACGGTGGATACCGCCACGCCGGTCCATTTCAGAGACTCGAACCAGGTCAGAAAGTGGAGGGCCAGACAGATCCCGCTGAGGGTGCACAGCAGCAAATCCCTCCGCCGGACCTGCAGCAGCTCCCCCCGAAATTTGGTGAGCACAGCCGGCAGCAGCAGGAGAACCGTCCATCCCAGGCGGTAGACTGCGGTGATCACTGAGGGGGCCTGGGAATAGCGCACCAGAATGGCCGATATGGAGATACCCAGTACGCCCAGCAACAATACGCCGTTGGGATGACGCTCCAGCATGGTATTTTCCCCCTCTCTACGGTGTTTTAGTATACGCCCTTTCCCTTCTCCGCGCAATCGGTGCCCTGCATAAAAAAACACCGGCCAGTGATACTGGCCGGTGCTTGGAAGAAAGGCAATATTTACTTGGCAGCCTTGGCAGCCCGGATAGCCTCGATGAGCATGGGGGTGACCTTGTACAGGTCGCCGCAGATGCCGTAGGAAGCCACGTCGAAGATGGGGGCGGACTCGTTCTTGTTCACCGCAATGATGCACTCGGAGTCCTGCATACCAGCCAGGTGCTGGATAGCGCCGGAGATACCCAGGGCAACATAGATGCGGGGATGAACGGTCTTGCCGGTCTGGCCCACCTGATGGTCGGCAGTGATCCAGCCGGCATCCACGCAGGCACGGGAGGAACCCACGACGCCGCCCAGGACGCCAGCCAGCTCCTCGGCCAGCTTGATGCCGCCCTCCACGTCCTTGGAGATGCCGCGGCCCACGGAGACCACAACGTCGGCGCCGATCAGGTCGACCAGCTTCTTGGCAGCCTTCTTGACCTCCAGCACCTCAACATGGATGTCGGACTTGTCCAGCTTGACGTCCACGTTCTCGATGACGGTCTTGGCAGCGCCGGCCTCGTCGTAGGGCTGGGTCTGCATCACGCCGGGACGGACGGTGGACATCTGGGGACGGAAGCGGGGGCAGATGATGGTGGCCATCAGGTGACCGCCGAAGGCGGGACGGGTCATCTTCAGGTTGGTGTTCTCCTCGAACACGGTGTTGTCCACGTCAATGGTGGAGGTGGTCTTCAGGAACTCCTTGTACTTGGCCACGTCCACATCCAGGTGGGTGCAGTCGGCGGTCAGGCCGGTGTGCAGCCGGGCGGCGCAGCGGGGGCCCAGGTCACGGCCGATGTTGGTGGCGCCGATGAGGAAGATCTCGGGCTTCTTGTCCTCCACCAGGTCGCAGATGACCTTGGTGTAGGCGTCGGTGGTGTAAACGTCCAGCAGCTCGTGGTTGCAGTAGTACACCTTGTCGGCGCCGTAGCCGCCCAGAGCCTTCAGATAATCCTCCTTGATGTCCTTGCCCAGGACCACGCCGCAGAGCTCCACGCCCAGATCGTTGGCCAGCTTGCGGCCCTCAGAGAGGAGCTGGTAGCTGGTGGACATGATGACGCCCTCGCGCTGCTCACAGAAAACCCATACGCCCTTGAAGGCGGCGGTATCGCTACTATTGAAAGCCATTCTATTGCTCTCCTTTCAATCAAATGATGTGCTTGTCGTTGAGGATGGAGACCAGCTTGTCCACGGTCGCCTTGTCGGCGCCCTCCATCATCATACCGGCGCCCTTCACCGGGGGGGAGAAGGATTTGTACACATTCGTGGGAGAGCCCTTCAGACCAATGGTAGTGACATCAATCAGGGGATCGTCCTTCAGAGTCTCATAGTTGTAAACTTCCAGGGGCTTCTGGTAGCACTCCATGATGCCGCCGACGCTCATGTAACGGGCGTCGTTGAGCTCCTTCACGCAGGTCAGCAGGCAGGGGGTCTGGACCTTGATGGTCATGTAGCCGTCCTCCAGCAGACGCTTCACGGTGACAGTCTTGCCGTCCACGTTGATCTCGGCCACATAGGAGACCTGGGGCATACCCAGCTTCTCAGCGATCTGGGGACCGACCTGGGCGGTATCGCCGTCGATGGCCTGACGGCCGCAGAAGACGATGTCATCGTCGTCCACGCCGATCTTCTTGATGGCAGCAGCCAGGATCTGAGAAGTGGCGTAAGTATCGGAACCGCCGAACTCACGGGCGGAGACCAGAACGGCCTCGTCGCAGCCCATGGCCAGCAGCTCGCGGAGCATACCCTCGGCGGGCGGGGGGCCCATGGAGACCACCACGACCTTGCAGCCGGTGGCGTCCTTGATCCGCAGAGCGGCCTCGACAGCAGCCAGGTCGTCGTGGTTGGTGATGGTAGCCATGGCGGCACGGTCCATGGTGCCGTCTTCCTTCACCGCCACCACACCGGAGGTATCCGGGACCTGCTTGACACAAACGATTGCTTTCATATCGTAACTTCCCTCCAGTTCCTTTAGTTCACGCCCAGGTTGGCAGAAATGACCATGCGCTGGACCTCGCTGGTGCCCTCGTAGATCTCAGTGATCTTGGCGTCGCGCATCATGCGCTCCACGGGGTACTCACGGGTGTAGCCGTAGCCGCCGAACAGCTGCACGCAGCGGCGGGTCACGTCGCTGGCGGTCTCAGCGGCAACCAGCTTGGCCATGGCGGCGTCCATGGTGTAGGGCTCATGGTTCTGCTTCTTCATAGCGGCGGAGTAAACCAGCCACTTGGCAGCCTCAGTCTTGGCGTGCATATCAGCAAGCTGGAACTGAGTGTTCTGGAACTGGGAGATACGCTTACCGAACTGAACGCGCTCCTTGGTGTACTTGATGGTCTCCTCAATAGCGCCCTCAGCCAGGCCCAGCGCCTGGGAGGCGATGCCGATACGGCCGCCGTCCAGGGTCTTCATGGCGATGCCGAAGCCCTTCCCCTGCTTGCCCAGGAGACGGTCGGCGGGAATGGTGCAATCTTCCATAATCAGCTCGCAGGTGGAGGAGCCCTTGATGCCCATCTTCTTCTCGTGCTTGCCCACGGAGAAGCCGGGATCGGTGCGCTCCACGATGAAGGCGGAGATTTCCTTCTTCTTGCGGCCGCGCTTGTCAGTGGTGATGCCGGTGATGGCGAAAATCACGAACACGTTGGCGTAGCCGGCGTTGGTGATGAAGATCTTGGAGCCGTTGAGCACCCAGTTGCCGTTCTCGTCCTTCACGGCGGTGGTCTGCTGGCCCTGGGCGTCGGTGCCGGCGCCGGGCTCGGTCAGGCCGAAGGCGCCGATCCACTCGCCGGAGCACAGCTTGGGCAGATACTTCATCTTCTGCTCCTCGGTGCCGTTCTCATAGATGGGAGCGCAGCACAGAGAGGTGTGGGCGGAAATGATAACGCCGGTGGTACCACAGACCTTGCTCATCTCCTCGACGGCCATGACGTAGGACAGAACGTCCGCGCCGGCGCCGCCATACTCCTTGGGGAAATAGATGCCCATCATGCCCAGCTTGGCCATCTTCTTGACGGTCTCCTCGGGGAACGCCTCGTTCTCGTCCACCCACTCGGCCAGGGGCTTGACTTCGTTTTCGGCAAAGTCACGGTACATCTTACGGAGCATTTCCTGCTCTTTGGAAAGGTGCAGATCCATTTGTTGCCTTCCTCCTAGATATGTATTTCAAAACGGCGGGCGGGAGTGTTTTGGGCTCCCGCCCGTCGCTTCGTGCGTAATAAAACGCAGGGATATTACTTCTTGCTGTAATCGTAGAAGCCGATGCCGGTCTTGCGGCCCAGCTTGCCGGCCCGGACCATCTTCCGCAGCAGCAGGGAGGCACGATACTTGGGATCGTGGGTCTCGTTGTACAGGGTGTCCATGATGGCCAGGCACACGTCCAGGCCCACCAGATCGCCCAGAGCCAGGGGGCCCATGGGGTGGTTGGCGCCCAGCTTCATGGCGGTGTCAACGCCCTCAACGGAAGCAACACCGGTGTACACCAGATCGATGCCCTCGTTGATCATGGGGATCAGGATCTTGTTCACCACGAAGCCGGGGGCCTCGTTGACCTCGACGGGCTCCTTACCGATCTCAACGGACAGGTCGCGGATGGTGTTGAAGGTCTCGTCGGAGGTGTGAGCGCCCCGGATGACCTCAACCAGCTTCATGACGGTAGCGGGGTTAAAGAAGTGCATACCGATGAACTTGTCGGCGCGCTTGGTAGCAGCGGCGATCGCGGTGATGGAGATAGAAGAGGTGTTGGAGGCCAGAATGGTCTCGGGCTTGCAGATGCTGTCCAGCTCGGCAAAGATGCTCTTCTTGATGTCCAGGTTCTCGATAGCGGCCTCAACAACCAGGTCAGCATCGGCAGCAGCCTTCAGATCGGTGGTGAAGGTCATGTGAGCCAGGATGTCGGCCTTCTTGGCCTCATCCATCTTGCCCTTGGCCACCAGCTTGTCCAGGCTCTTGTTCAGACGGCCCTCGGAAGCCTTGATGATGTCGTCGTTGATGTCGCGGACGGTAACATCAAAATCCTTCTTGGCGAAGACCTGAGCGATGTCCAGGCCCATAGTGCCGCCGCCGAT